>NZ_JABXEM010000354.1:0-9486 GCF_013372595.1 Myxococcus sp. AM011 | reverse complement strand
GCTGGAGGAAGTCCTCCGTCGCCGACACGGGCACGGGCGCGCCCCACCCTGCCCCTGGACGCGCCCGTGCCCGTGTCGGCGACGGAGGACTTCCTCCAGCGCGCGGTGCGGCTGGAGCGTGGAGGCCACGTGGACCGCGCCATCGAGGTCCTCACCAAGGCCATCGACCAGGCACCCGAGGCCGCGGCGCTCCACAGCAAGCTCGCCCTCATCCTCGTCCACCAGCGCAAGGACTACCTCCGGGCGGCGAAGCTGCTGGAGCGCGCGGTGGAGCTGGAGCCGGGCAACACCGTCTTCCAGCAGAATCTCCTGAAGGTCACCGGACTGGCCGCGGCCTCCGCCGGTGAGCGCAAGGACCGCGGCAAGCCCGGCCTCTTCGCCCGCCTCACCGGCAAGCGGAGCTGAGCGGCCCGCCGCTCAAGGAGCGCCGTTGTCCAGCAGGCGCTCCGCCTCCTCCAGCGAGAAGGCCAGGTGCGCGTCGTAGCCCAGCTCGCGGCTGGTGCGCTCGAACAGGAGCGCCGCATCCAACGAGCGGCCCACCACCCGCACCACGCGACGGAATCCCCGGGCCTTCGCGGCCTCCATGATTCGCCGCAACTGCGCCGTGCCCTCCGGGTCCAGCGACGTCACGCCCTTCAGGTCCGACAGCAGGTCGAACCGCGGACGCAGCCGGTCAATGGCGCGCACCGCCGCGTCACCGACGCGCTGAGCTTCGTCCTTGGCGATGTCTCCCCAGATGCGCACCACCAGTCGGTTCTTCCCGACAAGGGCCTCGACTTCGAACACAGGGCCACGACCTCCAGGGAAAACATGCTATTCCTTGAAGCCAGTCTACTCCCGGTGTCGGGCGCGCTACCAGGTTTCGTGAGCGCGTGCGGCGGAACGCTCAGATTTCCGCCACGCCCTCGCGCTCGGCCCAACCTTCCAGGCCGTTGGGCAGGCGGATGCGCACGAAGCGTCCGGTCTCCTCCAGGAGCCGCACCTTGAGGCCCGCGTGCACCTCGAAGATGGAGCGCGCGCCCGGCTGCGGCAGCTCGCGCGCCACCAGCGTGGGGGTCAGCACCACCGCCTCGTGCACCGTCTCCTCCACCCATGCGTGCGCGGCCAGCAGCAGGCCCGAGGGCACCGCCACGGCGAACAACAGCGCGGCCACCACCCCCACGCCCGTGCGACGGCCTGGCGTCAGCCACCGCCACACCAGCAGGAGCAGCAGCGCGCCCACCCAGGTGCCCAGGAAGGTCCACGCCACCACGGTGCCCTCCGTGGCCGCCGTCACGCGCGGGAGGAACTCCTCCTCCGCCGTGGCGCCCACCACCTTGTCCACCTGACGCGCGCGCGCCACCGCCAGGTTGGCCTCCAGGTCCGGCGCGCGGCCGCCCTGCTTCCGGGCCTGCTCCAGCGAGAGCACCGCCCGGCCCAGGTCTCCCCGCGCCAGGTGCGTGGTGCCCAGGTTGTAGAGGACGTCCGCGCCGCCATGGCCGTGCGAGAGGAGCTTCTCGTAGCCCGCTTGAGCCACCGCGTAGTCCTCTCGCGCGTAGGCCTCGTTGGCTTTCAGGAAGACGTCCTGCGCCTCTTCCGGTGAGTAGTACTCGCTCACGCCCAGCCCTCCATGGCCGCGACCGCGGCATCCATCACCTTCTGTCGCGCGGCGGCATCCCCCCCGCCGCCATAGCGGCCCAAATCACAGGCCTCCAGCACGTACAGCACCCGCGCGCGACGCTCCTGCGCCACGCCCGCCGCCGTCATGCGCTCGCCAATCGCCTCGCGCGTGAGGCCAATCACCGGACCGCCCAGACGCGCGCCCAGGAAGCCGTGCAGCGCCTTCTCCACCTCGGTGTAGAAGGCCCCCGCGTCCGCCCCGGCCCGCAGCTTCTCCGCCTCCGCCAGTCGCTTGCGCGAAGCCTTCGCCTGCTGACGCCCCTTGTCCGCCTCGGAGCGCGTCGCCAGGCGGCCTCGCACGCCCCCCAGGAGCGCCGCGCCCGCCAGCAGTCCCAGCGGAGCCAGCACCAGCGGCACGAAGAAGCCCCGCTTCCACAGCGGTTCGGCCGGCGCGACGAAGCGCGCCTGGTAGCGCACCGGCCGCAGCCCACCCGACGTCAGCACGTTCTTCTGCTCGTTGGCCGAGTCCGCCACATGCGCGGACGTCGTGGGAGGCAGCGTCGCGCCGCCCGCCGCGGACTCCACCGTGACATTGATGGGGTCCGTGCTCGCGACCTCGTATTTGCGCGTGCGCGCATCGAAGAAGGGGAACTCCAACCCCGGCAGCGTGAAGTTGCCCGTGCGCTGAGGCATCACCAGGTACTCCACCACGCGGCGCCCCTGCACCCGGTTGCGCTGCGGCGTCACCTTGTCCGTCGTCGTGGGGTCATAGATTTTCAGCGCGGCGGGGCCCGTGAGCTTCGGCGGGGTGACGTTCTTCACGTTGCCCGTGCCCTCCAGGATGACCTTCACCGTGACGGGCTGGCCCAGCTCCACGCGCGTCTGCGACACGTCCACCGACAGCCGCCACTGGCCCACGTTCGCGTTGGACATGCCCGGCGGCGCCCCCGGAGGCAGCGGCGCCACCTTCACCTTGAGCCCGTTGGACACGCGGTGCACGCGGTGTCCCGCGAAGAGGAAGCCCGTCGTGATATCCGCCTCCGCCGGTGAGATGTTCAGCGTGCCCGACTTCACCGGGAAGAGCGCGCGGCGGCGCAGCAGATAGGCGCGGTACGGCACGCCGTCGACGACCTTCTGCTCGCCCGACAACTGCGTGGGACTCTCCACCTCCTCCGTCCAGAAGCCCTCCAGCTTGGGCATGGTGACGGCGTCCACGCTGGACAGGTCCACGCGCGAGTAGATGTAGAGCGACAGCGTCACCTGCTCGCCCACGAAGATTTCGTCCCGGTCCAGGCTCGAGCGCAGGAACAGGTCCGAGTCCCCTCGGGGAATGGTGGGCTCGTCCTCCGGCTCGTCCGCGAACGGGTCCGGCAGCCGCGAGGGCATCTGGGCGAAGGGGTCCGGCAGACGCTGCCGCCCGGCCTGCGCGGGAGGCGGGCCCAGCCGCCCCGGCTTCACGTCGATGCGCACGGAGTCCGTGCGGTGCGTCTTGCCTCCCGTCGTCATCTCCGACGGAGGAATCGTCAGCTTCCCCGCGCGATTGGCCCGCATCACCAGCACGTACTTGGTGACGTCCTGGATGTTGGCGGGACCTCCACCGGACCAGGAGACGGAGCGCTGCGTGCTGCGCGAGCTGTTGACGACCTCGAAGTCGTCCGACGCCGGCAATTTCACCTTGGCGTCGGCGGGGGCATCCACCGTCACCACCGTGAGCAGGAAGGTGTCCTCGCTGCCCACCTCCTCGCGGTTCACCGTCTGGTAGAACTCGAGGCCCGCCGCCCACGCCGGCGCCGAGGCCAGCAGGGCCAGCCCGACGAGCACCGCCACGGGGCCGCTGCTACCAGTCCTTCTCATTGGCCTTCCTCGGCTTCTTCTTCTGCTGGAAACGCCAGAGCTGGAGATTCTTCTCGTTCTGCTTCATCGCATCCAGCAGGCGTTCCGCCTCCTGCCGGTCCAGCTCCGATGGACTCACTCCACCATCCGCGCGCGAGTCTTCCGCGTCACCCTCGGACTCGCTGCCCCCATCCGTCCCACCGTCCTTCGGGTCGCCCTCGCCGTCATCCTGACCGCCGTCGGAGCCGCCGTCGCTGCCGCCATCACCCTTCTGCGGAGGACCCTCCTGCCCGCCGTCGCCACCATCCGCGCCGCCGTCTCCACCACCGTCCGCGCCGCCATCTCCCCCGCCATCCGCGCCACCGTCAGCGCCGCCATCGGCACCACCGTCCGAGCCACCATCCTCACCTCCGTCGGTGCCCCCTCCATCCACGGGACTCCCGCCGTCCGCCTTGGTGCCGCCGTCCTCGCCACCGTCGGGTTTCCCGCCATCCGTGCCGGAGTCCCCCCCGCCATCCGAGCCACCATCCGCCGAGCTGTCCTGCGGCGGAGGAAGGTTGCGCAGCACCACCTCGTAGTTGTGCCGGGCCTGCATGTCCTGCGGGTCCAGGGTCAGCGCGCGTCGGTAGGACTTCAGCGCCTCCACCCTGTCGCCCGTCGTCGCGGCCAGGTTGCCCAGGTTGTACCAGGCCTTCTGTCGCAGGTCGGGACGGTTGGACTCCGTCACACCTCGGAAGACCTCCTGCGCATCCTTCACCCGGCCCAGCTTCGCCAGCGCGTCGCCCCGGTTGAAGTCCACCGCCGGGTCATTCGGGCGCTCCTTCTTCGCGTCCTCGAACGCCTTCAGCGCCTCCTCGTAGCGGCCCGCCAGATACGCCTCGCGGCCCTGCTGAACCCGCGGATGGTCTCTCTCCAGCGGCCCCGCGCCGAACGACGACAGCGGCAGGACAACGCACGCCACGCACACCAGCAACCGCGCCCCGAGGCTCGCCCTCATGACGACCTCCCGCGCGTGGACGGCAGCAACATCATTCCCAGCGCGAGCAGCACCAGTCCGGGAATGGCGAAGGACTGGAAGCGCTCGTCGTAGCGGACGGTGACTCGACTCTCGAGTTCGCTCTTCTGCATCTGGTCGATGCGCTCCACCACCTGGCTCATCGCCACGCCACGCGGCTGGAAGAAGAAGGCCCCACCCGTGGCCTCCGCGATGGCCGTCAGCCCCGCGCGGTCCAGGCGCGTAATCACCGTGTCGCCCGCCGGGTCCTTCTTGTAGTCCGCGAACTCGCCGCGCCTGTCGTAGACGGGAATGGGCTCACCGGACTCGGAGCCCACGCCCACCGCCAGCACCTGGACGCCCGCTTCCTTCAGCGCATCGGTGGACTCGCCCACCTCGCCGACGAGGTCCTCGCCGTCCGACAGCAGCACCACCACGCGCTCCTTCGAGCCGCGGTCCGCGTTCTCCAGCACCTGGCTGGCGAGCCGCAACGCAGCGCCCACGTTGGTGCCGCCCTGGGGCATGACCTCCGGGTCCACCGCGCGCAAGAACAGCTTCACCGCCGAGTAGTCCGACGTCAGCGGCGACTGGATGAACGCATCCCCCGCGAAGACAACGAGACCCACGCGGTCGCCCTTCAGCTCGTCCAGGAGCGTCGTCAGCTCCAGCTTGGCGCGCTCCAGCCGGCTGGGCTGCACGTCGCGCGCGAGCATGGACTTGGACGCATCCAGCGCCACCACCACGTCGATGCCGCGCCGCTTCGTCAGCTCGCTCTTGGTGCCACACTGCGGCTGCGCCAGCGCGAAGCCGAACAGCGCCAGCCCCAGGCCATACAGGCTTGCCTGCGAGGTCGGACGCCACACGGAGATGCCCGGCGTGAAGCGCTCCGCGTGCCGCTCATGCAGCACCGCGCGG
This sequence comes from Myxococcus sp. AM011, assembly GCF_013372595.1. Lineage (NCBI taxonomy): Bacteria > Pseudomonadati > Myxococcota > Myxococcia > Myxococcales > Myxococcaceae > Myxococcus > Myxococcus sp. AM011. The sequence goes on along the minus strand of NZ_JABXEM010000354.1, from coordinate 4,145 downwards.
ACCCGCGAGCGGCGCCGCAGCGACAGCGTCAGCGCGAGCAGGCCCAGCAGCAGGCCCACCAACACGAGGCCCAGGTACAGCGGCTGGGCGATTCCCGCCTGATAGCCGAGCAGGGTGAAGCGCCAGGGTTCCACGGGCGTCACGGAAAGACCCTCAGGAAGGTCGCGCGCAGGAGCAACTCCAGCGCGGCGAGACCAAAGGCGGCCAGGAGGAACGGATGGAACTCCTCACGGTACGTCGCGGACGCGCCACCCTCCATCAGCTTGGAGCGCTCCAGCGAGTCGAGCACCTTCTGGAGTCCCCGACGCAGTCCCTCGGGGTCGGTGGCGCGGTAGTACTCGCCGCCCGTGCGGTCCGCGATGTCCTGCATCAGCTCCGGGTTGATGGGAATCTCCGTCTCGCGCCACACGGTGTTGCCGAACAGGTCGGTCCCCTGCGGGAAGGGCACCTTGCCGCCCTTGCCCACCAGGATGGTGTAGATGGGCACATGGAGCGCCTGCGCCATGTTCGCGGAGTCCATGGGGGACAGCTTCCCCGCGTTGTTGTCGCCGTCCGTAATCAGCACCACGACGCGGCTCTTCGCCTCCGAGTCCCGCAGGCGGTTGAGCGACGTGGCGAGCGCGTCACCAATCGCCGTGCCGTCCTCCAGCACGCGGGTGCGCAGCTGCTTGATGACCTCCTTCAGCACGCCGTAGTCCAGCGTCAGCGGCGCCTGCGTGTACGCCGCGCCCGCGAAGACGACCAGGCCGATGCGGTCATTCACGCGGTTGGCGATGAACTCGCTGAGCACTTCCTTCGCGACATGCAGGCGATTCTGCGGACGGAAGTCGCCCGCCTCCATGGAGGTGGACAGGTCCAACGCCACCACGATGTCGATGCCCTCCACCGACAAGTCCCGCACGCGCGAGTCGCGCACCTGGGGCCGGGCGATGGCGAGCACCGCCGCCGCGACGGCCACCGCGCGCAAGAGCGGCAGGAGCGACAGCATGTACGTGCGCAGGCCCTTGCCACTTCGGGCGAACACGTTCGCCGCGGAGAAGCGCAGGGGTGCGCGGTTGCGACGCTCCCGCCACGCCTGCACCAGCAGGAGCGGCACGAGCAGCAGTCCCCAGAGCGCCTCGGGGTTATTGAACGCGGGGAGCGGCGGCATTGGCGGGAGCCTGAGGCGGCGGGGGCGGAACGTAGGTCTTGTCGATGAGTTCGTAGCCGAACAGCAGCGCGTCTCGGCAGCTCTCGGGCGAGGCGTCCGCCCGGGCGTACTTCACCATGTCCGACTCGGACACGAAGCGCATCAGCTTGTCCTCGGGGAGCCCGGGCGGCGACAGCTTGCGCAGCGAGGCCATCAGCTCCGTGCTGGTGCACTCCAGCGCCTCGAAGCCGTAGCGCTCGCCCAGGTAGCCTCGGATGATTTCGGACAGGCGGAAGTAGTGGTCCTTCACGTGGCCGCGCCCTGGCAGGTTCTCCGCCTTGAGCGAGTCCAGCGCCTTGCGCGTGCGCACGTCCAACGGCAAGGGCGGCGGCAGGTTCACGTGCTTGGGGCGGTTCTTCCACCAGCGCGACAGCGCCCACGCCAACAGGCCCGCGGCGAGCGCGCCCAGCAGCGTCAGCACCAGCCGCCACGAGCGGATGGGCACCTCCTGCGGCGGCTGGATGTCGAACAGGTCCGCGCCCTTGCCCTCCGCGTCCGGAGGCAGCGTGGCGGCCACCTCCACCTGACGGCCCGGCAGCGAGTAGTGACGCGGGCCCTCCGGCGTGGACACGTCGAACTCGAGCGGCGGCACCTGCACCGTGCCCAGCGCGAAGGCGGACAGGCGCACGGCGAACGTCGTGGTGGTGGACTCCGGCCCGTCATGACGCTGGCGCGTCTGGTCCAGGAACTCGAAGTCGCCCGTCTCCTTGGGCACCGCCAGCTCGTAGCGGTGGTCCTTCGGATGCGTGAGCACCACGTGGTAGGTGAACGGGTCGCCGATGCGGACCTGCTGCGGCTCCACGCGCACCGACACGTCCAGGGGCTGCGTCACCTCGTGCGCGGGCGCGCCGGGGGGAGTCGGCTGGGCCTGGGCCCCCGCCGGAAGCGTCCCCAGGCACAGCAGCACCGCGAGCAGGGCCATCCACCGGCTCATGCCGCCATCCTCCGGGCCCGCGCGCGGAAGAACTGCGCGAGCGCCTTGCCGTGGTCATCTCCGGCGCGCAGCTCCACGTGGTCCAGCTCCAGCTTCTTGAAGAGCTTGCGGCGCTCGTCGCGCGCGCCCTGCATCGCCCGGGCATAGCGGCCGCGCACGCCCGGGTCGCTCGTGTCCACGACGAAGCGCGCTCCCGTCTCCGGGTCCTCCATCTCCACCAGCCCCAGGCGCGGGAAGGCCTCCTCGAACGGGTCCTCCACCACCACCGGGACGAGGTCGTGTTTGCGCCCCACCAGTCGCAGCGGCTTCTCGTAGTCGCGCGCCTGGAAGTCGGAGACGAGGAAGGTGACGGCCTTCCGCTTCGCCACCTGCGTCAGGTACGTCAGGCCGGTGGACAGGTTGGTCCCCTTGCCCACCGGCTGGAAGGTGAGGATGTCGCTCACCAGGCGCAGCACGTGCGTGCGGCCCTTGCGCGGCGGCACCACCTTCTCCACCCGGTCCGAGAAGAGGATGAGCCCCACCCGGTCGTTGTTGGCGATGGCGCTGAAGGCAATCTGCGCGGCGACCTCGGCGGCGATTTCCGACTTGGTGCGCTCGCGCGAGCCGAACTCCTTGGAGGCGGACACGTCCACCAGGAGCATCACCGTCAGCTCGCGCTCCTCGGTGAAGACCTTGACGTAGGCCTCGTTCATGCGCGCGGTGACGTTCCAGTCGATGATGCGAATCTCATCCCCGGGCTGGTACTGCCGCACCTCGGAGAAGGCCATGCCCCGGCCCTTGAAGACCGAGTGGTACTGGCCCGCGAGCATGTCGGAGACCACCTTGCGGGTGCGAATCTCCAGCTTGCGGATGCGGCGGATGAGGTCCTTGGGCAGCACGGGGCGCTCGTCGGGCGGTCAGGGAACTTCGACGCGATCAAACACGCGCTGGATGATCTTCTCCGGGGTGAGGTCCTCGGCCTCCGCCTCGTACGTCATGGCGATGCGGTGGCGGAGCACGTCGAAGGCGATGGCCTTGACGTCCTCGGGCGTCACGAAGCCCCGGTGACGCAGGAAGGCGTGCGCGCGCGCGGCTTGCGCCAGGGAGATGGTGGCGCGCGGCGAGGCGCCGAACTGGATGTAGTCCGCCAGGTCCTTGAGGCCGTACTTGCCGGGCTCGCGCGTGGCGAACACCACGTTGAGGATGTACTCCTTCACCTTCTCGTCCATGTAGATGGTGTGGACGAGCTCGCGGGCCCGGATGAGGTGCTCCACCGCGATGACCTTCTGCGCGCGCGGAGTCGTGCCACCGGACATGCGGTCCATGATGACCTTCTCTTCGTCGCGCGTGGGGTAGCCCACCTTCACCTTGAGCATGAAGCGGTCCACCTGCGCTTCGGGCAGCGGATAGGTGCCCTCCTGCTCGATGGGGTTCTGCGTGGCGAGGACGAGGAAGGGCGAGGGCAGCCCGAAGGTCTGGTCGCCAATCGTCACCTGTCGCTCGGCCATGGCCTCCAGCAGGGCGGACTGCACCTTGGCGGGGGCGCGGTTGATTTCGTCGGCGAGGACGATGTTGGCGAAGATGGGACCCTTGCGGACGGTGAAGTTCGCCGCCTGCTGGTTGTAGATCATCGTGCCCACCACGTCGGCGGGCAGCAGGTCCGGGGTGAACTGGATGCGCATGAAGCTGGCGCTGAGGGCGTCCGCCACGGTGCGCACGGTGAGCGTCTTGGCGAGACCGGGCACGCCTTCCAGCAGCACGTGGCCATTGCACAAGAAGCCGATGAGGATGCGCTCCAGCATGTAGCGCTGGCCGACGATGACCTTGCCGGTTTCCTGGTTGAGGACCTCGACGAAGCTGCTTTCCTGCTGCACGCGTTCGTTTAGCGCGCGGATGTCCGTGTTCATGACGCCTCGGTAAGGACTGGCGGCGGGCAGCCTAGGGTTGACCGGGTATCGGGCTCAACACCGCAGAAGGCCGGGCATTCCAGTAAGTTCCGAGCCAGCCCCCCGGAGGGCTTCCACCCCATGGCTGTCTCTTATA
>NZ_JABXEM010000353.1:0-9488 GCF_013372595.1 Myxococcus sp. AM011 | reverse complement strand
CTCCCCACGACGCCGGCGCCCCCAACTGCCTCAGCACCGCCCCATGCACCACCGGCGCATCGAACGAGAAGCTCAGCGCCGGCAGCGGCGCGCGCGGCACGTCGTAATCAGCCGGAGTCAGCTTCCCAGGCTTCACGCCCGGCGCCTCCGACACGGGCTCCGCCACCGCCCGCGTCCCCCGCCTCCGCTTCGCCGGAGTCGACGGCGAGGTCGCGGCCGGACGCGTCTCGCCCACGCGCGCGGCGCGCAGACCGCCGAGCACCTGCTCCTTCGTCCTGCCGCGCAGCTCGAACAGGAGGAACGGGTCGCCGTCCAACGCCTCGCCGAGCACATAGTGCGTGGCGGCCACGTGCTTGCACGGGTCTCCCCAGTCCGGACACGAGCAGCTCGTCGTCAGGTCCTTCCGGCTCTGGGGGAACAGGCTCACCTTCGCCGCGAGGAACACCGCGTCGATCTCCTGCGGCATCGTCCCCGCGAGCAGCTCCGCGGCGTACCGTGCCTGGCCGGCCATCCCGGCGATGGCCTTCTCCCAGACGGCGTCGCTGAACTGCCCGAGCTTCAGCGAGATGGCATAGGGCCGAGGCCGTGAGCCCGTCACCTTCGCGGTGACTTCACCGCCACGGATGACCAGGTCATGCGTCCGCCCTGCCCGCGCATACGTCCGCCCCCGGGCCAGCCGCCCCGAGTCACCCCCCAGCACGCGCTCCAGCGCCTCCAGCCAGCGCTGGCCCCACCACGTGGAGCCGGCCTTCTTCATCTTGATGCCGTGCTCGGGCGGCGGCTTCTTCGGCGCCGACTTCCAGCCCCAGTCGCCCCAGCGACTCATGACCCCACCTCCCGCCGACGCGCCCCTCGTCGGGACGCGCTCCGCCGCGGGGCCTCCACCTCGCCCTCGCCCTCGTCCGCGACGGCGCCCGCGGACAGCGAGAACAGCTCGCGCAGCGCGGCCGTGTCCAGCTCCGTCACCCAGCTCTCGCCCGCGCCCACGACGCTCTCGGCGAGCTGGCGCTTCTGCTCGAGCAGCCGGTCAATCTTCTCCTCGACGGTGCCCGCGCACACCAGCTTGTGGACCTGCACCGCGCGCTTCTGGCCGATGCGATACGCGCGGTCCGTGGCCTGGTCCTCGACGGCGGGGTTCCACCAGCGGTCGTAATGGAACACATGGCTCGCGGCCGTCAGGTTCAGGCCCGTGCCGCCGGCCTTGACGGACAGCACGAAGATGCGCGGGCCATGGGGCTCCTCCTGGAAGCGCCGCACCGCCTCGTCGCGCGCCTTGCGGGACGTGCCGCCGTGCAGGTACAGCACCTCGTGCCCCAGGCTCTCCGACAGGTGCGCCACCAGCTTGTCCCCCATCTCCCGGAACTGGGTGAAGACGAGCGCCTTGTCCCCCGCGGACAGGGACTCCTCGAGCATCTCCGTCACGCGCGCCAGCTTCCCCGAGCGCCCCGGCAGGGGCCCCGACTCGCCGAGGTACTGCGCGGGGTGGTTCGCTATCTGCTTGGTGAACAGCAGCAGCGCGAGCACCCGGCCCCGACGCTCGATGCCGTCGGACTGCTCGATGCGGCGCAGCTCGTCGTCCACCACCGCCTTGTAGAGCGAGGCCTGCTCGCGGGTGAGCGTGCAGACGACCTTCATCTCGTTCTTGGCGGGCAGGTCCGCGATGATGGTCGGGTCGCTCTTGAGGCGGCGCAGGACGAACGGGCCGATGATGCGCCTGAGCCGGGTGGCGGCCTCCTGACTGCCATGGCGTTCGATGGGCAGCGCCAGCTCGCGCCGGAAGGTCTCCAGGGGCCCGAGCAGGCCGGGGTTGGCGAACTCCAGGATGGACCACAGCTCCGCGAGGCGGTTCTCCACCGGCGTGCCCGTGAGGGCGAAGCGCTCGCTGGCGCGCAGCGCCCGGGCCGCGCGGGCGGTGGCCGAGGCCGAGTTCTTGATGTTCTGCGCCTCGTCGAGCACCACCGTGGCCCAGTCCACCTTCGCGAGCAGCTCGGCGTCGCGGCGCAGGAGGCCATAGGTGGTGAGCACGAGCACTCCCGGTCCACGAGGCACATCACGCGCCGCGCGGGCACGCTCCGCGCCGTAGTGGGGTGTCACGCGCAACGAGGGCGCGAAGCGGGCCACCTCGCGCTCCCAGTTGCCCACCACGGAGGTGGGCGCCACCAGCAGCGTGGGCCGTGAATCGCGGGGCGCGCGCTCCAGCCGTCGCAGCAGGAAGGCCAGCATCTGCACCGTCTTGCCCAGACCCATGTCATCCGCGAGGCAGGCGCCGAGCCCCAACGAGGCCAGCGTGTCCAGCCAGTGCAGCCCTCGTGACTGATAGGGCCGCAGCGTGGCGTTCAGGGCGCTGGGAGTTGCCTGGGTCGTGGCCCCGCCCGACCGCAGCCGCCCCAGGCGCTCCTCGAGCACGCCGGTGGCGAGGACGGTGACGGGGAGCGAGCCGTGGCGCGTCTCTCCGAGCAGGGCCACGCGCACCGCCTCGCTGGCCGACATCTGGCCGGGCCCCTGGGCCAGGTGGCGCTGGATGGCGTCGAGTTCGTGGGGATCCACGGCGACCCACTCGCCCCGGAAGCGCACGAGAGGCGCCTTGCGCTGGGCGAGCAACTCGAGCTCGCGCGGGGTGAGCGGCGTGTCGCCCAGAACGGCATCCCAGTCCACGCGCAGGAGCGCGTCGAGCCCGAGGCCCGCGGCACCATCGACGACGCCGGCGACCTTCGCGTTCGCGCCCACGCGCATTCGAAGCCGCAGGCGGCGCCGGCCCGAGGTGGTGAGTTCCCCGGGGACGATGACGCCGAAGCCCGCGTCGGCGAGCCCGCGCGCGCCCTCGGAGAGGAACGCCCAGGCGTCGTCGGGTTCGAGCAGGAGGGCCTCGGGGCGGGGGCTCTCCAGCACGAGGGCGATGGGCGCGAAGAGCCGGGACGCGCGGCTGAGCGCCTCGAGCAGTGACTCCTGCGGGTCGCGGAAGGCGCGACCGAGCTTCTCCAGGCGGTGTCCGCGGGTCTTCCAGACGTCGGTGGCGGACACGAGCAGGCTCGGGTCATCGGGCGCCTGGAGGTGGAAGCTCAGCACGAAGGGCTCGCGGTCCTCCTTCGGGGGCTCCAGCCGGAAGCAGGCGCGCAGTCTGTCCCTGGCGCCGAGCGCGGGCTCGCTCCAGCGCGTCAGCTCGTCGACGACGGAGCGCTCGGCGAAGCCCTCGGGGGCGAAGTCACGGCGCGCGCCCGAGAGCGCCGCGCGCCAGCGCTCGTCCCAGGGCGCCGGTCGACGAGAGGAGGAGCGGGGAGACAGGGAGGGCCCGCCGCGCGCGGCGCGAACGAAGGCATCGACGGTGGCGTCGAGGAAGGCGCGCAGCAGCGCCTCCGGGGCCCAGACGGCGGAGCCTCGTTCGGGGTGCACGGGGACGGCGTGCGCGGCGGCGGGCATGCTCCGGGCGAGAGCGACGACGCGGCTGGAGTCCTCGGAGGCGGAGAGGGCCGCGGCCCAGCGCGCCTCGATGCGCTCGCTCTTTCTCAGGAGGGTGGGCACCACGCGCTCGCGCGCGAGCAACTCCAGCGCCAGCTTGCTGGCGAGCGTCCAGAGGGCGAGTGAGCCGGGGAAGGACTCGACCTCTGAAGTGGGCGCCACTGCGAACCGCTCGACGGTAGCGGCGAGCGGCAGCCCGCGGCCCGCGCACTCCCGGAGCCCCTCGGGGGTGACAAGCACGGCGGAGGCGCTCTCGCCCGCGTCGCGCAGGTCGGAGAAGGCGCGAGGCAGGGGCTCTCGGCCCCAGAGGAACAGCGTCTCGGCGTCGGGCAGGAAGACGAGGGGCATCGGACGACAATCTAGTCCCGGGTCCTCGGATGGATGGGAAATGAAGCGGGACGCAGGTACGAACGGTCTCCAGTGGACCGTTCGCCAAGACCCGCATCGACGGCTCGGGCCCTGTCCGCTCCGCCACGCTCACTCCCTCGGTTGCCCGCCCATCGGCCCTCGCGCATCCACGGTCGAGACCACCTCATGCAACGCCTCGCACGAGCCACTCGCGAAGGGATTGTGGAACGACCCCAACAGCGATGCAGCAACTCACACTGGCGGGAGCCAGTACCAACTCCCGTTCGAGCGGAGTGCACCAGCGAGGAACTCAGAGAACGAGGCCGCAATCCGCAGGCAGTAGTCGGGGTCCGGGAAACCCTCGCGGTAGCCATCGCGCAGAGGATACCGACCTGACTCCTGGTGGCTCACGTCGAGGAGGATGTAATTGCTGTCCCGTACCGCGCACACCGCGTACCAAGACTCGGGACCCGCCTTGTCGGTGTCGTCCTGGCTCATGACCACCCGCGCACGCTGAATCCTCGACAGGGGGAGGAACGAGAACGCGGGGTCCCTGAACGTGGGGGCGCGGGGGTCGAAAAGGTCGGCACCATCGCAGTGCAGGTAGAAGGCACGCAGGTCCGGGTCGAGGCTCCACCCCACTCTCTGCTCGAACGCTTCGATTTGCTCGGGCGTCGCAGGAGGGTTGGGGGAGTGGAGGCGCGACACCTCGGCAAGGTGTTCGGCCATGCTCATGGGCTACTCTCCATAGGGGTAATCAGGCCCGACCTGGGTCCATGGAGGGCTGTTCGCATAGCACTGGTTATAGAGCCCGTTCAGCGTGTCGTGAATGTCCTTGGGGAATGGAAGGATGTTCTCCCAGTCGGTCGGGTTGCCACCGTGCTTCAAATCTCGGATGTGGTGCCCTGGATAGGCCAGCCCGGTCTTATCGGTGGGCCATGCACCGAAGCGGGCTGCCCACTGTTCACGGAACCCGTCACGGACGTTGTCCCACTGGGCACGCGATGACTGATTCGCACTGACGCTGATTGTCGAGTAGTTGCAGCAACAGTGCGTCATTCCGAAGCGGCTTCCGGCTCGCACGACAGTGCCCTGAAAATCCATCTTCACATCAGCCAGCCACATGCAGCCCTGGAGTGCATGACCACTCCCCGCGCACTTCTCCCGGCAGTAGTTCATGAGCTCGTTGCTGCACTGCCACGGACCGTAGTGGATGACGGTGCGAAACTGCCCCCCGCCCGGCACATTGACCTCGGGGCCTACCCACTTCCGGACTGCGGCATCCGGCCGTGAAATGGGCCCCTCCGCACATGCGGCGTGGCGCAACACGGCCGTCAAGACTGAGCGAGTACGACGGGTGCGCCACCTGTTCTCGTTTGTCATGGCGCACAGTCTGCCGCGCCATACCCACGTGTCCGATTTGACGGGGGCACCTCCAGCACCATCAGGCCCGCTCAGCCCACCGTCACCTTGCGCACCCCACGCGCCTCCAACAGCGCGGGCAGACGCTCACGCTGGTCTCCCTGGAGCACCAGCGTGTCGTCCTCCACCACGCCTCCGCACCCCAGCGAGTTCTTCAGCGCCTTGAGCCACACCTCCCGCTGGGGCACGGGCAGTTCCAGATGTTCCACCACCGTGACTTCCTTGCCGCCCCGCCCCTTGCGCTCCATCCGCACCACCGCGCGCGCGGGGCCCTTCGGCTCGGGCTTGCGCACCGGTGCCGCGGCAGGCGCGGCGGGCCCCACCGGCAGCGCCTCCCGCTTCACCGCCAACGCGGCGAAGGGATTGTGGAACGGCCCCACCGGAGCCGCCGGCTCATCCTTCTTGTCACGCTTGCCCATGACGAGACGCCCGCCGTCGCTCAGTGGTTGTGGCCCGCGTGGTCGTCCTGCGGCATCGCGCGCGGCGGAGGCAGCACGTCGAACGCGGGCGCGCTCGGATTCCCGTTCGCCATCACCAGCGCGTACAGGAATGGCGCGGACGGCATTGCCTGCCGCCCGTTCACCACCACCAGCGGCGTGCCCGTGAACTGGTAGCGCAGCGCATACGCCGTATCCTCCTGAATCTTCGCCGCCGTCGCCGCGCTCGCGATGCACGCATCCAACTGCATCCGCGACACCGAACCGGAGGAGGCAATCTCCATCACCCGCTCCGTGTCCAACACCGCCTGCGCCGCGAAGAGCTTCTCCCGCAGCGTCCAGAAGTCCGGCGCGCCCTCCAGGCAGATTTGCGCCTTCGCCGCCACGCACCGCACCGTGGGCGCATCCGGCCCGCGCTTGGGCATCGCCGGATTGCACGAGCCATCCAGCGGGAACTGCCGCGCCTCCAACGACAGCCTGCCCTCCGGCACGCGCTTCTTCAGCACCGCCAGCTCCTCCACCAACGCCTTGCAGTGGGGGCACTTGCTGTCCGTCCACTCGACAATCTTCACCGGCGCGTCCACCGGCCCATAGCGGTGACGCGCGGGCGCGGCGGCGGCCTGCGGCACGCCGTGCCGGTACTGCGCCAGCGCGTTGGAGATGAACTGCTGCTGCGCCATCGGCAGCCCGCGCAGGTACGCCTCCAGCGACGCGGGCGTGGCCGCCTCCGTCGTCGACGACGAGGCCACGGGCAGCAGCTCCCCCACCTTGGGCTGCGGCGTGGACAGCGAGCGGCCCGGCAGCAACACGGCAACGAATACGACGACGGTGATGCCCACCGTCCACTGCAGCCCGGGGACCCACTGGCCCGCACCGGCCGGCAGCCCCTTCCACGCGACACCGGCGATGGCCGCCACCAGCGCGTACGTGCCCAGACACGTGGGGCACACCACGCCCGTCTGGAAGCTCGCGAAGGCGAACACGAGCACCGACACCACGCCCGCGATGGCCGTCAGCCGCAGCCCCTGGGCCGCCGGACCCACCGGCTTCCCCGAGCGCGCACGCGCCAGGTACAGCGCCGACAGCGCCACCACCGTCAGGCCCCACACGAGCCCCAGGCCCGCGACGGGGATGCCGAACAGCTCATGCATGCGGGTGGCGAACGGCGAGTTCCACACCGTCTCGCAGTTCACCGTGTCGGACACGCCACACACGGTGGAACCACCGGCGCGCAGCGTGAGCAACTGGCTCCACTGGAAGACGGACAGGACGCTCGCGGCCACGCCCAGCACCAGCAACACCACCCCGACGCGGAAGGGGACGGGGGTGGCGGCTTTCTGGGGAGAGGACTTCGGACTCATGCGTGCTCCGGGGGCGGGGTCATCAAGACAAGCAGTCGGGCGGACTCGGGGCCATCGTTGGCGACACCGTGCTCCGAACCCGAGGGGGCGAAAACCGCCGCGCCCACACCGTGGACCTCCTCCTCGGCGCCGACGCGGAAGCGGCAACGGCCTTCCAGGACGACGTAGACCTTGTCGGAGGTGGCGTGGTGGTGCGGCTTCTGGGCCTGGCCAGGCGCCAGACAGTAGACGTCGAGGAAGAAGCGCTCGGACTGGAAGACGTTGAGCTTCCGGAGCTTCTCCGGGGAGAAATCCTGGAAGGACGACAGGTGCTTCACATCCATCGTGGCATTCGCTCCTTCGCCTCTATATAGCGACGGACATGGAACCGCTGTCTCTGCATTTTCTTCACGAAGAAGCGGGGGCCCGCTTCATCGATGTGCGCGGCCGGGAAGTCGTGGCCGGGTATGGCAACGGCGAGGACGGCTACCGGGCCGCCCTGGAGGCCGTGGCCCTCCACGACGCCTCCTACCGTGAAATCCTCCGGATAACGGGGGAGGACAGGGCCTCCTTCCTACATGGAATGGTGACCCAGGAGGTGAACAACCTCCCCGTCGGAGCCGCCACGTACGCCGCCCTGGTGAATGTGAAGGGGGCCATGGTGGCGGATGCCCGCATCCTCAAGCGGGAGGCGGACCTCTTGATGGATGTGGAGCCGGGCCACGGCGCCAAGGTCCGGGAGTTCCTGGAGAAATACCTCATCTCCGAGGACGCCGAGCTGCACGACGCGACGGGCGAGTACGGCATCCTCCGGCTGCTCGGCCCCCGGACGGCGGGGGTGCTGGGCGAAGGGTTCGCTCCCCTGGCGCACCAGGCCACCCGGGCGATGACGCTCGCCGGGCAGGAGGTCCTCCTGGTGGGCAACACCTCGGTGGAGCCCCATGGCGTCGATGTGTGGGTGCCGCGCGCGGGCCTGGAGGCCGCGTGGCGGGCCTTGAGCCAGGCGGGCGCCGAGCTCGGCCTCAAGCCGCTGGGCTTCGAGGGCCTGGAGCTGTTGCGCGTGGAGGCCGGGGTCCCCCGCTACGGGCAGGACATGGTGGACACCACCATCCCCATGGAGGCCAACCTCACCGGGGCCATCTCCTACAACAAGGGTTGCTACATCGGGCAGGAGGTCATCGCCCGGGCCACCTTCCGCGGCCACATGAACCGCAAGCTGACGGGCCTGCTGCTGGGCGAGCTCGACGCCGCGCCGGGCACGGAGCTGCGCCGGGGCGAGAAGAAGGTGGGCTGGCTCACCAGCGTCGTGCGCTCGCCGGCCCAGGGACAGCGCGTGGCCCTGGGCTACGTGCACCGGGACTCGCTGGAGCCCGGCACCGAGCTGACGCTGGCGGGGGGCCCCGACACCGTGAAGGTGGCCCCCCTGCCCTTCAAGGCGTGAGCGTGACACCGCTGTCAGTGGAGCCGTGAGTCACTGACAGCCTTGTCGCCCGCACCTCGGGGTTCCTCCCCTGGGGCCGTGGAGTTACGGGCTGTTGAGTATGGAACGGGCCTTGCTCATCCGGGCCCCCGCTCATGAAGCCCTCTTCACTGACGTGGTTGTCCTTCCTCTCCGGCGCCACGGTGATGGCGTCGGAGATGGCCGCCTCGCGACTGGTGGCCCCCTACTTCGGGAGCAGCACGCCGGTGTGGGCGGCGCTCATCTCCCTGGTGCTGGGAGGGCTTGCGCTGGGGGCGCACCTGGGCGGGCGATGGGCGGACCGCGCGGAGCGACTGGAGCCGCTGCGCATGGCGCTGTGTGTCGCGGCGCTGCTCCTGGCCGCCCTGCCCTTCCTGGCGAGGGCCCTCTTGCCGGGGGCCACGACGGCGGTGATGACGGGGCGTCCGCTGGAGGCCATGGGGCGCGTGGCGTTGGTGGTGCTGGTGGCGGTGCCGCCGCTGCTGGCGCTGGGCGCGGTGGGGCCTTTCCTGTTGCGGGTGGGGCTGGGCGGTGTGGCGTCGGCGGGGGCGCATGCGGGGCGGCTGTCCTCGGCGTCCACGATGGGGAGCATCGCCGGGACGCTGCTGGCGGCCTTCGTGGTGCTGCCGTGGCTGGGCACCGCACGGGCGATGGCGTGTTTCGCGGGGCTGCTCGGTCTGACGGCGGCACACGGGCTCGGGTGGCGGTGGCGGGTGATGGCGGTGGGCGTGCCGGTGGTGGCGCTGGCGTTCGGAATCCATGCGCTGCCGCGACACCCGCGAGCGCTGGAGGTGGCCGAGTCCCCCCATGCCTTCGTGCAGGTGCTGGAGTCTCCCGAGGGGACTCGGAGCCTGGTGTTCGACGAGGGCTTCGCGGTGCAGAGCACGTGGTTGCCCGGGCAGCCGGTGCGGGAAGAGGTCTTCGCGCACTACCTGCTGACGCCGGCGATGGCGCGCGCGGAGCCTCGGGCGCCTCGCGTGTTGCTGCTGGGGTTGGGGGCGGGCACCAGCGCGCGCGGGCTGCGCG
>NZ_JABXEM010000352.1:0-9559 GCF_013372595.1 Myxococcus sp. AM011 | reverse complement strand
CGAGAAGGCTCTTCTTGACCCGCCCCTCCGTCCGCCCACGACGGGGGCGCGGAGGACGCGAGGTCGTCGGCCTGCTTGTGGACGCCCCGAGCCGCCTGGATGATGCGGCCCGGCCCGGAAGCCTTCCGGTCCGCCCTCCCCTGGAGCCGCCTGGAATGCCTGTCGCCCGCCATGGCCTGGAGTCACGGCCTGTCCCTCGCGGTGAGGATGTCCGCGAGCGTGTCGCGGCCCTTGAAGTCCTCTCCCCCCGCGAAATCGACGCGCGGCTCACGGACCTGGGCTACCGGGGGCAGGAGGAGGCGCGACGCGCGGCCTCCGTGCTGGCCTACCGCCACCTGCGCCGCATCCGCCGCCTGCACCTGGAGGGACTCGCACCCGAGCCGGGCATGCGCGAGAACTGCATGTTCCTGGGGCCCACCGGCTCCGGCAAGACGTTCCTCGTGGAGCTGCTGTTCCGCGAAATCCTCGCCGTGCCCACGGTGCTGGCGGACGCCACCCAGTTCTCCGAGACGGGCTACGTGGGCGACGACGTCAACACGCTCCTGTCGCGCCTGTATGAAGTCGCCGACAAGGACGCGGACTGGGCCGCGTGCGGCGTCATCTGCATGGACGAGTTCGACAAGCTCGCCACCAGTCGCTCCGACAGCCGCTTCGCCGGACAGCAGACCACCAAGGACGTCAGCGGCTTCGGCGTGCAGCGCAGCCTCCTGCATCTGCTCTCCGCCGCCAGCGCGGACTTCCCTCCGGACTTCGGCTTCACCAGCCGGCTCCAGCCGGACACGATGGAGCTGTCCTGTGTCACGTTCATCGCCTGCGGCGCCTTCAGCGGCCTGCGCTCCACCGCGGAGGGCATGACGCGCACGGAGCGCCTGGGCTTCGGCCGCGAGCCCCAGCACACGCGCGAGGAGTCCATCGCCGTGGCCGTCACCCAGGAGCAGTTGGAGCAGACGACGGCCTTCGCGCGCTACGGCTTCATCCCGGAGCTCATCGGCCGCTTCAACCGGCTGGTCTCCTTCACGCCGCTGGACGCGGCCACGCTGGGCGACATCCTCCAGAACAACGTGCTGCGCTCGTACGAGCGCGAGTTCGAGCAGGAGGGCCTGCGCCTCCAGGTGGAGCCCGCCGTGCGCGAGCACATCGTGACGCGCGCGCTCAAGCGGGAGACGGGCGCGCGCGGCCTGCGCACCACCCTGGGCCCGCTGCTGGAGCAGACGGCCTACGAGCACTTCGGCCGGCAGGGCGCCGCCTCCACCGTGCGCCTGGTGCTGGACGGCGACTCGGTGCGCTCCCTCACCGAGTAGCTCCCGAGAGCTCGCGAGCCAGCGGGAGCCTGTCGGCGGCTCGGACGGCGAGCGGGCGGGCGGGCCCGGCTGCGTCCAGGCCCGCACGAGCCTTACGGTCTACTCGGGAACGCCAACACCGGAGGGAGACACATGGCGCACACGGACCACACGCGAGAGATTCCCCGGGAGGGCTGGGCGGACTATCTGGCGCTGCTCTCCAACATGGAGAAGGAGCACCCGGTTCGCATCGAGGTGGAGGGGCTGGACCTGGGAGCGCAGTCGGCCGTCAAGGGCGGGGCGCTCGTGGAGATCAGCCTGGAGGAGAAGGGCAGCGACAAGGGCGTCGTGGCCATCATCATCGACAACCCGGACGGGGAAGACACCCACCGCATCCAGAAGCCGGAACACATCTACGCGGACGAGAGCGAGAGCGGCGAACTGGAGTGCCTCGACATCGAAAGCGCCGAGGACAACACGAAGACGCTCATCTACTTCGGCGAGGCCGCGACGGCCGGCGCGCGAAACATGGACTGACGGGCACGGCCACGCAGAAAGGCCGGAAGGCACCCCCCTCCGCGGGAGAAGGAACCTTCCGGCCTGGGGCCTTGGCCCCCACCGCCACTCACGTGACGAGGAGAGCCTTGGCCGGGTGAGTCGAACTCAAATCACGGGTACAGCGCGCGGGCGCCCGTCTTGTCCAGGCTGGTCAGGACGAGGTCGCCCGTCTGGGTGCCGTTGCACTGGGGGTAGTGCATGACCGACGAACGGTCATACGCCGTCAGCGCGCGCCAGTTGGCGTCCTCGTAGCAGGAGTTGCCAGACACCGTGTGCTCGTGACGGAAGCCGAGCGTGTGGCCCAGCTCGTGGCGCAGGATGCCCGCCAGCGTCCAGGGCGAGATGCTGCCGAACGCCGTGTTGTCGATGAGCACGTTGCGGCCCGAGCGAGCCGAGTTCGGGAAGAACGCGCGCGCCAGGTACTGGCCACCGGAGTTCACCGGGCGGATGTCGAACAGCACGCCCGTCTGGGACGCGGTGCAGCTGGCGTCGTAGCTGGTGCTGTGGACGAAGTTCACGCTGGCGGTGGCCTCCCAGGCCGCCGTCGCGCTGTTCATCGCCGTGACGACCTTCGCCTTGTTCGTCGTACCGAAGGTGCTGCTGACGCAGTAGGTCAGGTTGCCCTTCTGCGCGGCGCTCCACTTCACGTCGCCACCCAGGTAGTAGACCTTCAGGCCGTCTTCGCTCGAGCCCGTGTCGGTGTTGACGTTGTTGTCGAAGTAGGCGCGCAGCTCCTCCTCGCTGTCCACGGCCTGGTCCATGTTGAAGATCCACTTGCCTTCCGGATCCTGCACGGCATTCGCGCGGAACTCCTCCCACGTCATCTTCGGCGCCTGCGTCTCGGAGGCCTCGGGGCCACCGCACGCGGTCCCCAGAAGAGCGACACCAGCCAGCAACGCCATCGAGCGGAACTTGAGCATTCGGATTTCCTTGGACCAGCAACTGCGGGGGATGCGCCCTCCACCTGGTTCCTCCACCAGCCGCGGCACGGCGCGCCCAGCCCATGAGCAACTGTCGGGCCAAGAACGTCTCACCATGGCAAAAACCGCTATAAAGGATTAACCTGGAGTATCCGCACTCCAGGTCCCAAAGCCAGAATGTAAATGGACCTGACAGAGGGTCCTGGAACCTGCTGGAGTGATTGGAGTTTCTTCTCGCCGGCGGGACTGTTCGAGAACCGGACAATGCTGTCCGCGAATCAGTCAACCGCCCCGGGGTCGAAGGAAACCTGGACAGGGGCCCCTCGTCCTCGCATCCGGAGCGGAAAGGGTCAACCACCATGCACGCGCCGTCAGGATGCGTCAAGCCGCCTCGCCTCGACGCGGCGCGGCCAGACAGGGCGGGGCTCACCGCGCTGCGCCGTGACGCGAGTCCCATGTATAGCCGGAGCGGTCCGTGTCCTCTCTCCTGCTCGACATGTCCGTGGTGGTCACCTGGCTGGAGGTGGCGTGGCCGCACGTGGCGGCGGTGCTGACGGTGCTGGTGAGCGTGCTGACCAGCACGCACGTGGTGCTGCGCAAAAGGGACGTGCGCGCGGCGGTGGGCTGGGTGGGGTTGGTGTGGCTGGTGCCGGTGCTGGGCGCGGTGCTCTATCTGTTGTTGGGCATCAATCGCATCCGCCGGCGCGCCCGCTCGCTGACGCCCCGACGGGAGCACGGGCTGTTCCCGCCCATCCGAGGCGTGGAGGCGGTGGTGGCGGAGGGCGTGTCGCGGGTGAAGCCGGAGGTCGCCCACCTGGCGCCGCTGGCGCGCCTGGGGGACGCGGTGCTGCACCGGCCGCTCTTGCCCGGCAATCGAATCACGGTGCTGGAATCCCAGACGGACGCGTACCCGGCCATGCTGGAGGCGATTGCAGGCGCGCGCACGTCCATCTCGCTGTGCAGCTACATCTTCGACAACGACATGGCGGGCCGGCACTTCGCGAGCGCGCTGGGCGCGGCGGTGCGGCGCGGGGTGCAGACGCGGGTGCTGGTGGACGCGGTGGGCGCGCGCTACACGTGGCCGACGATTCTGGGCCGGCTCAAGCGCGAGGGCATCCACTCCGCGCGCTTCCTGCCTTCGCTGATGCCCTACCGGCTGCCCTTCATGAACCTGCGCAACCACCGCAAGGTGCTGGTGGTGGACGGGCTCGTGGGCTTCACGGGCGGGATGAACATCCGCGAGCACTTCTGGCCGGGCGAGCAGGCCGCGCGTGACTTGCACTTCCGCCTGGAGGGTCCGGTGGTGGCGCAGCTCCAGGAGACCTTCGCCGAGGACTGGGTCTTCACCACGCGGGAGAAGCTGACAGGGGATGCGTGGTTTCCGGAGCACGCGCCGGTGGGCGCGGTGCTGGCGCGGGGGATTCCGGACGGGCCGGACGAGGACTTCGAGAAGCTGCGCACGGTGCTGTTGGGGGCGCTGTCCATCGCGCGGGCGTCGGTGCGCATCGTCACGCCGTACTTCCTGCCGGACGCGGCGCTCATCACCGCGCTCAACGTGGCGGCGCTGCGCGGAGTGCGCGTGGACGTGGTGCTGCCCCGGAAGGGCAACCTGCCCGTGGTGCAGTGGGCCAGCACCGCGCAGCTCTGGCAGGTGCTGGCGGCGGGGTGCCGGGTGTTCCTCACCGAGCCCCCCTTCGACCACACCAAGCTGATGGTGGTGGACGGAGAGTGGGGGCTCATCGGCTCGGCGAACTGGGACCCGCGCTCGCTGCGGCTCAACTTCGAGCTGAACGTGGAGTGCTACGACGCGGAGCTGGCGGGGCGGCTGAACGCGGTGGTGGAGGAGCGGCTGTCACGCTCGCGGCCTCTCAGCCGCGAGCAGGTGGATGGCCGGCCCCTGCCCATCCGGTTGAGGGATGGGCTGGCCCGGCTCCTGTCTCCGTACCTCTAGCGGGCGCGGCGACTCACAGCAGCGCGCGCCGCATCTTCCAGAAGGTCTCCTTGGCGGTGCGGAACGCGGTGGAGTCCGACGGGAGGAGCGTGCGCAACAGCTCCGCCGACTGCGTCTGGAGCGGCCTCACGCAGTGCGCCTCCACCTGGCCGCGCAGGAAGCCCACCGGGTCCCTGCGGCGGTACTCGGAGAAGTACGTCTTCAGCTCGTTGCGCGTGCGGGCCTTGCCATTGTCCGCGTACTTGGCCACGTAGGGGCTGAAGTCGGGGTACAGCCGTCCCTCGCCGAAGTCGCCGTGCAGCGTCGTCTTCATGAAGTTGCCGATGAGCAGGTCATCGAAGACGCGGTAGCGCACGGCCGTCATCAGCGAGTTGCGCGGGGCCTCGAAGGTGATGCCCCGGCGGAAGCGACGGCGGTGGAATTCGATGACGTGGTCCTGGCCGCCCACGCGGAAGCGGAGGAAGTCGAGCACGGAGCCCAGGTGCTCAATCGCTCCGAAGTACTCGCGCAGCGTCCGGGCCTCGTCGGCCTCCAGCATCTCGCTCCAGTCGTCGCCGAACTCCTTCGGGTCCACTGGCAAGAGCGCGTGCTCCGGGGGACGGATGAGCTGCTTGTCGTCCTTGGAGAAGTCGCAGCGGATGAAGGCGGGCAGGAGCGTGCACGTCTCGGACTCGAAGCCCCGGCCGTAGTCCTCGAGCGTCGTCGTGTACTCGGAGGCCCACATGGAGTCGGCGCGCTGGTACTTGTGCATGGAGCTGAAGGGCACGAAGAAGCGCGCGCCGTAGAACTCCGCCTGCCGGGCGATGGTGCGCCCCACCGGCGTCTTCGCCGCGGCGTAGGGAATGACTCGCTGCCCGTCCTCGGTGAAGTAGTTGATCATGTCCGCGTCGCCGTAACCGGACAGGGCCAGGAGGTATGACTCGTCATACCGGCGCACCATGCTTCGCACGAAGCGGCCCCAGCCCCGGTCGCCCGCGTCGTTGAGGTTGACGACGAGCCGCCCGTCCACGTCGACCAGGAGCACCGCGTCCTGGTTCATGTCGGGGATGCACAGGACGCGGATGCGCGGAGACAACTGCGTCCACACGCGGTCCACCAGCACGTGCACGTTGAAGCCCTGCTCGCGCAGGTCATCGCGGATGCGCCCGCCGAAGTGGTTGGGCACCAGAATCGTCTGCTCGCGCAGCTTCTCCAGCGACTCCGCGCTCAGGTGGTCCGGGTGGCCATGGGACAGCCACACGTACTGACAGCGCTGGATGGTGTCTCGCACCTCCTCGGGAATCTCGTGGGACAGCGTCCAGCTCCCGAAGTACGCGGCGCCATGAGTCCATGGGTCGGTGACCAGTACGGGTCCGTTGTCGTGGCAGATGAGTGTGGCGTTTCCGATTGTCTCGAATCCGAGTTCCATCTTCCGCTCCCCCCTCGTGCTGCTGCTGCGGTTGCTCGCCATCGTGGTAGCTGGGCCGAAAGGTGACGCGAGGGCTCGGGGCGACACAGTGCCCTCGCGGGCAGGGAAAAGGACTTCGCGCCCGGCAGGTTGCTCCGAGCGGTGAGCGAGAGAAGATGTTTTCCGCGAGTGTGCCGTCACCCGTGCCCACGCGAGGCGGTGACGCGGCCCGCGAGGGCACCAACGCCCCACTTGCGAGGGTGGACGGAAGCCGCCGGAGCACCCCGAGTCACCCGTCAATGGCGCGAAGCCGTGGGTCTGCTCGGCAGCCCTCGCGCGGGGGGAGACGGGCGAGTGAGCCCGTGGCACGCCCTCCCTTGCGTCGAGTGAGTGCCGTCCCGGGCGCGTGGCGTCCCGGGCCCATGTCCAGGAAGGCCCCGGTGCCGGTCCTCGCGAGCGTCCGAGCGTCTCGCGAGAGGCCTGGCGGTCAGCGCTTGCGAGCGGCTCGCGGGGGCCTGGCGGTCAGCGCTTGCGAGCGACGAGCGAGAGAATCTGCGAGCCGTAGCGCTCGGTGAGCGCTGGCCCGACGCCGTGAATGGCCATCAGCGCCGCGCCATTCTCCGGTCGCGCCGCGGCGATGGCGCCCAGCACCCGGTCCGTGAGGATGCGGAACGCGGGCACCTTGCGCTTGCGCGCCTCCGCGAGCCGCCAGGCCTTGAGCGAGTCCACCAGCCCCGGAGGCGCCTCCACCTGCTCCGCCCCTCGAGCACTCCGGCTTCGCGTGCCCCGGCCTTCCGTCACCACGGGCGCGGCGTCATCCAGCTCCACGCGGCGCCCTCGAGCCGCCGGGCTCTCCGACGCTGGAGCGCGAGCGGTCCACGCGCCGGAGTCGGCCCGCTCCGTGGCGCCTCCTCGGGACGCATTCCAGGAGGACCGCTGGTCGAAGTCCTCGGAGGGAGGAGACGCGCGCCACTGCCTGGCGGCGCTTGCCTCACCCGTGCCCCGTCCCTTGGCGCTTGCCCGGGTCGACCGCCTGGCTGTCTTTCCACTCGCCGCCTTGGTCTTCCCGCGTTTGCGCTTGGTCGCCTTCTCCAGCGCGAGCGGAAGGACGACGTGCTGGGGGTCCACCGCGCGGGTGCGCCGGCCCTCGTCCGTCAGCGACACGCGCTGGAAGGAGATGACCTGCCCGTCCTTGTCGAACGAGTCGACCTCCAGCCGCGTCAGCCCGGCGCGCACCAGCCCCCCGACGAGCCGCTCGAAGTCGCGACGTGGGAGCGCATCCCCGAACAGCTCCCGGTGGAGCCGACCCGTGGCCTGTCCATCGCGCTCCTGGAGCGACTCCAGGATGCGCTCCAGCCAGTGCCGCTCCGCCGCCGAGGGCTCCGCGAAGCGCAGCGTGGCGCACGACTCCGGGGAGCACACGTCACACAGGCCACACGCCTCACCGGAGTCCTGGGTGTCACCGAAGTGGCCCACCAGTTGCTTCATGCGACAGCCGTGGGCCTCCGCATAGCGGCCCATCTGCTCCAGGTGCAGCAGCTTGCGCTCGCGCTGCGTGTTGTACGCGGCGGACCAGTTGGGCCGCCCGCGTCGCACCGTCTCGTCGGGCGTCATCACCACGCCGCCGTGAATCCACAACTGCTCCAGCGCCTTGTCGAAGACCTCCGGGTCTCCGCGCACGCGCCCCTGGAGCGCCTGCTTCGGCTCCGGCTCCCCGGACGTGGACTGGAACAGCCGCTCCAGCACGTAGGCCTCGGGATAGTCGCGCTTGTGGAAGAACTCGTGCGTGCGCCGGTCGATGTACGAGTGCAGCAGCACCGCGCGGGACGGTTTGCCGTCACGGCCCGCGCGCCCCAGCTCCTGGTAGTAGCCCTCCAGGCTCGCGGGCAGCGCGGCGTGGATGACGGTGCGGACATCTGGCTTGTCGATGCCCATGCCGAAGGCGGTGGTGGCGACGATGACCTCCAGCGAGCCTCGGAGGAACTCGGCCTGGACCCTGTCGCGGTTCTCCGGCGGAAGTCCCGCGTGATACGCGGCCGAGGGGAAGTCTCCGGCCAGCATCTCCGCGAGCTGCTCGGCGTGCTTGCGAGTGGCGGCGTAGACGATGGCGGGACGGTTCTCCTCGTCCTGGAGCAGCCCGTGGATGGCGTCGCCGCGAGCGCCGGGGTTCAGCTCGCGCACTTCGATGGCGATGTTGGTGCGGCGGAAGCCATGGATGAAGGTGCGCGCGCGGCCTCCCTCGCCCAGGAGGCCGAGCTGCTGGACGATGTCGCGTTGCACATCGGGCGTGGCGGTGGCGGTAAGGGCCACCACGGGCGCGGGGCGGAGCAGCGGGAGCCGCGAGCCGAGCAGGCGGTAATCGGGGCGGAAGTCATGGCCCCACTGAGAGATGCAGTGAGCCTCATCGATGGCGATGAGCGTGGGCGGACGTCGCGCCAGGAACTCCACGAAGCCCGGCACACCGAGCCGCTCCGGAGCGATGAACAGGAAGTCGAGGTTCCCCTCCAGGTAGTCGAAGCACACCTGTCGCGAGGTGGCCCTGTCTCGACCGGAGTGGATGCGGTCCGCCGCGAAGCCGAGCGACTGGAGCCGCAGCACCTGGTCTTCCATCAAGGCGATGAGCGGACTGACGACGATGGTCGTCCCCGCGCGAGCAAGTCCAGGGAGCTGGTAGCAGAGCGACTTGCCCGCGCCCGTGGGCATGACGAGCAGCAGGTCCTCGCCCGCGGTGGCCGCGCGACAGACGGCCTCCTGGTAGGGGCGGAACTCGGAGAAGCCGAAGGCCTCTTTCAGGAGAGGACGGAGCCGGTCCGGCGGAGTGGGCGCGCGAGGCACCCGGTCGGGCCGCTGGCCCGGTGGTGGCGCGAGCCCTCCGCGAGAGGACGATGTCCCGCGCGATGCACTCGCCCCCAACGTCCCCGGCCGGCGGGGCGCCATCGCTACACCTGCGTCTGAAAAGGCCGCGCTCTGTGCTCGGCGAGAGTTCGGTGCCGCGCCTGTGTCCGAGAACGACTGGGACTCCGCGCGACGCGCACCGCCCGCGCCGGAATCCGAGAACGACTGGGTCTCCGCGCGACGCGCACCGCCCGCGCCGGAATCCGAGAACGACTGGGTCTCCGCGCGACGCGCACCGCCCGCGCCGGAATCCGAGAACGACTGGGTCTCGCGATGCGAACCACCGCTCGTGCTCAAATCCGAGAACGACTGGGTCTCCGCGCGACGCGCGCCACTCGCGCTCGAGTCCGAGAACGCAAACGACTCCGTGCGACGAGCACCGCCGCCCGCGCCCGACTCCGAGAAGGCGGCACTCCGCGCACCCATCCCTCCGAGCAAGCCCGACGCTACGGGCCCATCCACACGTTGGGCACCCCGCCCCCCATTCACATCCACACCAGCGGCATCGCCCATACGACGCGAACCACCCGTACTCGCCTCGGCGTATCCGCCACCCCCAGCCCCCGAC
>NZ_JABXEM010000351.1:0-9629 GCF_013372595.1 Myxococcus sp. AM011 | reverse complement strand
CTCCTCCACCCGTCCCTCCATCCTCATCGTCGAGGATGATGCGCACCTGCGCGTCGGGCTCCGGGACAACCTGCTGGACGAGGGCTACATCGTCTCCGAGGCTCCGAGCGCCCGCGACGCGGAGCCGCTCCTGCTCCAGCGCGAGTTCGACCTGCTCATCCTCGACGTGATGCTCCCCGGCGAGGACGGCTACAGCTTCTGCCGCCGCCTGCGCGCGCAGGGCGTGAAGAGCCTGGTGATGATGCTCACCGCGCGCTCGCTCGAGGACGACATCGTCCGGGGCTTCGACGCCGGGGCGCAGGACTACCTCACCAAGCCCTACCGCCTGCGGGAGCTGCTCGCGCGCGTGGGCGCCCTCGTCCGCCGGGCGGGCACGGCGCCCGCTCAGGTGACGACATTCGGCGGCTACTCGCTGGACATGGGGCGCCGCACCGTGACGAAGCCGGATGGCGCGGGCGTGGAGCTGACGCGCACGGAGTTCGACCTGCTGGCCTATCTGCTTCGCCACCGCGAGCGCGCGCTGCCCCGAGGAGAAATCCTGGACGCGGTGTGGGGCCGGGACGTGGTGGTGGACCCGCGCACGGTGGACAACTTCGTCTCCAACCTGAAGAAGAAGCTCGGCTGGACGAGCGCCTCGGGATTCACCATCCACACCCTTCGCGGGGTGGGCTACCGGATGGAGGTCTCCGCCTCATGACAAAACCATGACCAACAGATGGACTGCCTCCGGCCATTCCACGTCACCGACTCCGTAGTTTGAGTGGTGCGTGGACGGGGCGCTCCAAGCCAACTGCCCACGTCGGAGAATCACCGCGTGGTGCGGTGGACTCCGGGAGCGCCTGTCGGTGGGAGGAGGCCTTCCGTGTTCAAGTCGGTCATCGAGCGGCAGCGTGCAGGGCGGTTGGGCATGGGGTTGTGGTGGTCCGTCGCGGTCCACGCGGGGTTGTTCGGCGCGGTCCTCGTCATCTCCTCACGGCCCGCGGAGCTGCCCGAGGAGCCGGAGAAGGAGCACGTCCTGACCCTGTACCAGGGCCGTCAGCAGGTGGCCAAGGGGTACGCGGCGCCGGCCCAGCCGAAGCAGGCCACTCCGCCGAAGCCGCGCAGGCCCAAGCGCACCACGATGCCCACGCAGATCAACCCGCTTCCCGCCGACCCGCAGCCCGTCGAGCCGGAGCCGGTGGCGAATGCGTCTGACACCGACGAGACGGTGCCTCCGGGTGACGGCATCCCGGGTGGCGACCCGAGGGGCGATCCGAACAGCACCGTCATCGGCGTGCCGTACATCCCCAACCTGGGGCCCGGCGGCGACAGCACAGGCGAAGAGGTGCTCCCGTTCGGACAGGGAATGACGCAGCCGGTGCTCCTGGGAGGCCCTCCGCTCGAGTACACCGACCGGGCCCTCATGGCCCGGGTGGAGGGCACGGTCATCGCCAAGTGCGTCGTGTCTCGCGAGGGGGACGTGCGCGACTGCCGCATCCTCAAGGGCCTGGCGCACATGGACGAGGAGGTGCTGGATGCACTGCACCACCGGCGATACAGCCCCGTGACGTTCCAGGGGCGTCCGCAGAGCGTCTCCTACGTGTTCACGCTCCGCTTCAAGCTGCCTCGCTGACCTGGGCCCGCCGCGCGTCCGTCACAAGTCGTAGCCTCCCACGGCGGACGCCGGCACCAGGACGTGCTTGAGCACATACGCCTTGAGCCGCTGACGAACGGGGTCCTCCAACGTGAGGACGACCTGGGGGTGGATGCGGGCCCCCACCTCGAAGAGCACGGCCTGCATCAACATGCCGTCGTCGGTGATGGCGGCCAGGCGGTCCAGCGTCGGGTCCGAGCGCTCCACCGCACCTTCGTGCTTCTGGCTCGCGTGGACGATGAGCGCCGAGCCCAGGCACTCCATCTCCTCCACCGTCGTGTAGTGCTCCTTCATGGTGCCCGTCATCTCCTCGCGGTGCGACGGCTCGCCCAGCCACAGCCCCTTGCAGTTGGCGAAGGCGAGCCAGGCGGGGTCATGGTCCGGGTCGAACTGGATGGTGACACCCTGGCCCGCCCGCTCCGCGTAGCCCCGCGGGACGATGGCATCCTCGCGGACGACGAGCCCCAGGCCGGAGTTGGTGCGGAAGAACTGACGGATGATGGGATAGCGCGGGTTCAGGACCAGGCACCACGCCCAGGAGTCCAGCGCCTCATCGAACCGGCCCAGCCGCGCGTACGCGTTGCCCAGGAAGAACCACGAGCGGTGGTCATTCGGGTTGATGCGCGTCGCGATCTTGTAGTGCTCCAGCGCGGTGGCTCCGTCGCCCGCGAAGTACGCCGCGTCTCCCCGGAAGTTCCACGCGAGATAGCAGTCCGGGCACACCTTCGTGGCCTGCTCGTACAGCTTCGCCGCCTCCTCGTAGCGCTTCGCCTGGAAGTGAGGCTCCGCCGCGTCGAGCAGGGCCCGCGCCTTCGGGTTCTCGGGCCAGTCGAGGATGACGAGCTCGCCGTTCTCCTTCACCACGCGTGGGGCCTCGCGCGGCGCCACGCGCTGCGGCCAGAGCTGGTCCGCCCAGCCCCCCGGAGGCGAGTCCTTCCCCTCGATGTTGTACGAGACCTGGGAGGCCTCCAGCCGCTTCACTATCTCCGCGGGATTGAGGAAGGGCGGCTTCGACGGCGCCTCCGACTCCACCTCCGGCGCCGGAGTGGGCACGGGTTTCCCCGTAGAAGCGCAGCCGGCCACGAGCACGAAGCAGAGGAGGACGAGGGGGCGGCGCACGGGAAGCCCTTTCGGTGAACGTTCTCTCCCAGTCTACGCCTCCCTCGCCTCGGGCTTGCCCGCTCGCGAACGATTGAAGCTCATCCTCCCTGGAGGCGCTCCCGCCCCTGACGCGGGCCGACGCGTTTTACAATGATGTCGGACTGTGCCTGAGTTCGAGCCACTGCGATGACGCATCCGCCACGCCCACGAAACTGGAGGCAGGTCATGGAGCGAAGCAACGCGAGGGCATTCGTCTTGGTGAGCCTGCTGGCCTGGGGGTGTGGTGGAGGGCTCGAACCGATGGAGCCCGACGTCACCGCTTCACAGTGCGGGACGGAGCACCCCACGGAGCAGACGCTGACTCGCGTGGCGCGGGAGTCGACTCGGAGCGCGAGCGTGGTTCGGCCGCCGGGCTCGGTGCGAATACCGACCTATGTGCATGTCATCCGCCGGGGCACCGGGGCGGCGAATGGGGATGTCCCGCTGGCGGCGATCAACGCGCAGCTCGACGTGCTGCGCGCGGCCTACAGTGCCACGCCCTTCGTGTTCGACCTGAAGACGGTGACTCGGACGACGAACGCGACGTGGTACGGGATGGCGCCCGGCAGCGCGGCGGAACTGGCGGCGAAGACCGCGTTGCGCCAGGGCGGCAAGGACGCCCTGAATCTGTACCTGGCGAATCCCGGGTCCGGGCTCATCGCGTGGGCGACGTTTCCGTGGACCGTCGCCGGAGCACAGATCAACGACGGCGTGGTGTTGCTGAATGCCACGTTGCCGGGTGGTACCGCGGCGCCGTACAACCTGGGGAAGACGGCGGTGCACGAGGTGGGGCACTGGCTGGGCCTGATGCACGTCATGACGGGCTGCGCGACGGACGACGGCGTGAGCGACACGCCTCGGGCCCAGCCCTCATACACGTGCGCGGTGGCGGTGGACTCGTGTCCGGCCGACCCGGGGCCCGACCCGATCCACAACTACATGGGCTACGCCGATGATGCGTGCATGACCG
Source organism: Myxococcus sp. AM011 (assembly GCF_013372595.1). NCBI lineage: Bacteria > Pseudomonadati > Myxococcota > Myxococcia > Myxococcales > Myxococcaceae > Myxococcus > Myxococcus sp. AM011. The sequence goes on along the minus strand of NZ_JABXEM010000351.1, from coordinate 5,886 downwards.
AGTTCACCCCGGGCCAGTCGGTTCGCATGGACTCGATGGCGCTCATGTATCGCTGACACAAGCGCGCGGACGTTCACCGCACGGGCTTCCGTGCGGTGGGCAGTGTCGAGCGGCCCACGTTCGGCGGGAAAGACTCGCGAGCGGCGCGCGATTTCATTAGGAGCAGCTCGGGCCCGGTGCGCGGGTCCGAGCCACTTGGGACCTCGACTCCTCGTCCCGTTGACGCCGACCCGGACGATGTCGACTCTCGATTACGACGTGGTGGTGGTGGGCGCGGGCTTTGGTGGGCTGGCCACCGCCCTGGAGCTGACGCGGCGGGGCGCTCGGGTGGCGCTCTGCGAGACGCTGAGCTACCCGGGTGGCTGCGCCAGCACGTTCCAGCGAGACGGGTACGCCTTCGAGGCGGGTGCCACGCTGTTCTCCGGCTTCGAGCCCCACCAGCTCTTCGGCCGCTGGATTCGCGAGCACCGGCTGGACGTGACTGTGGACTGGCTGGAGCCGGTGGTGGAGCTGCGCACGCCGGAGCTGCGGTTGCCCGTGTCGCGGAATCGCGCCCGGTTCATCGATTCGCTGTGCGCGCTGCCCGGTGCGCCAGCCTCTTCGGTGCGACGGCTGTTCGACCTTCAGGCACAGGTGGCGGGAGCGCTCTGGCCCTTGTTCGATGACCCGGACCTGCTGCCGCCCCTGAACCTCAAGGCGCTGCTTCGACACGCGGGACGGATTCACCGGTACGCGCCGCTCGCGCGATGGATGGGGAGACCGCTGGGGGCCGTGCTGGAGCACCTGGGGCTCTCTCGCTTCACGCCGCTTCGCACATATCTGGATGCGCTCTGTCAAATCACCGTTCAGTGCTCGGCTGGGGAAGCGGAGGCGCCGTTCGCGCTCGCGGCCATGGACTACTACTGGCGCGGCACGGGCCACGTGAGAGGTGGAATCGGAGTGCTGGCGAAGGCGCTGGCGCATGCGGTGGAGGAGCGCGGGGGGACAGTGCTCCTGGCGAACAGGGTGAAGGCCATCGAGCCTCGGGACGGAGGCTGGCGGGTGCGGACGCGGCGAGGTGAACTGCACGCACGACACGTCGTGGCCAACCTGTTGCCGAGCGGGGTGATGAAGCTCGCGGGACTGTCACCCGAGCGCGTTCCCCGACTGAGGGACTTGTCCGAGCGTGTCGCGGAGGGCTGGGGCGCGGCCATGCTCTATCGAGTGGTGACAGCGCCTGGCGTCGGTGCCGCCGAAGCGAGCCATCTGGAGCTGGTGCAGGACCCTCGGGCGCCCTTCATCGAAGGCAACCACGTCTTCATGTCCATCAGCGGCGACACGGACACCGGCCGCGCGCCCGAGGGGCTCCGCACGGTGACGGCGTCGACGCACGTCCCGCTGAAGACGCTGCGCGCAGGGACTCCGGAGGAACAGGCGCGCTACATCGCGGCCATCCAGTCGCGCATGCGCGAGGGGCTGGAGCGACTGGCACCCGAGTGGATGACCGGAGTCGCCCATGAGCTGACGGGCTCGCCGCGCACGTTTCAGCGTTTCACGCAGCGGGAGGGCGGCGCGGTGGGGGGCGTTCCCCGGCGCGCGGGATGGAGCCACTACCAGCACCTGGGCCCCCTGCGCGTCATGGAGGGACTGTGGCTGGTGGGTGACTCGGTGTTTCCAGGTCAGAGCACGCTGGCCACCGCCGTGGGCGGCGTGCGCACCGCGGCGAGCATCGCGAATCAGCGATGAGCCAGCTCAGTCATGCGAAAGGCTCCGCTCCTCCGCGCCGCCGCGTGTCGTGGCCGGTCACCTCGCGGCGAGCATCGCGAATCAGCGATGAGCCAGCTCCGGCACCGCTCGCAGCTCCGTCACTCCGCCCTTGGAAGGCAGCGGCAGCCGCGTCGTGGCGGTCAGCTCCGCGAGGATGCCTACCGCTTCTCGCGCCGCTGACTCCGGACGCACGCTCGTGTTGGAGATGCCCGCGATGAGCCGGGTGATGTCGTGGTCCGCCCTGCCCTGTCGCCACCACGTGCTCGCGGCAGGCGCCGTGAGATACGCGGAGAAGGCATGGTGCCCGGAGCCCGGGCGCTCGCCGATGACGTGGATGAGCGCTCGCGGCGTGCTGTCCTCCGCTTCACCGAACAACAGCTCACCCACCTGATAGCCGGCCCTCACGCGTCCGTGCTTCAGCACCAGGTGCTCCGGCGCCACCTTCCACCCTCCCGCCTCCAGCTCACGCCGCAGCTCCGTCAGGAATGGGGACAGGTGCCCCTCGTCCATCAGCGAGCGCGCATCCAAGCCGTCCGAGACGAGAATCTGCGCGTTCCAGCGCCCCTCGTGCCGCAGCCGCAGCATCCGCACCGCCAGCTCGGAAGCCCCGTCCAGCCGCTCCCCCGCCGGTGGATGCAGGATGTAGTCGCGACGGTCCTCCGCGCACGTGCGCAGCATCACCGCCTCGGGAATCCCAGCCACCGCCGCGTCCGTCAGCTCCGACCAGAGCCCCACCTTCGCGTCCTCGTACAAGGCGCGCAGCTCCCGCTCCAGCGACGGCTCCAGCTCCCACGGCGTCTCGCCATGCCCCACGGCCAGCGGCACGCTCCGCTCACGCACCGCCGCCATCTCGGAGCGCGCCTCGTCCAGGATGCTCGCGTCCGAGCGAACGTCCCCCTTGCGACGGCGATACTGCAGATAGACCCAGGCCGGGTCTCCGAAATGCTCGGTGGGCCGCCCCGCTTCGTCGATGACGCCGAGCGACTGGAAGAAGGCCCACATCCGGTCATCGACCTTCAGCCCCTTCGTCTCTCGCAGCCGCACGTGGTCCTGGAAGCTCGTCGTCAGGTAGCTGAGCATCGGGGCATTGCGCGTGGGCAGCGCCATCAGATAGCCCGGCGCGGCCTCCACCACCTGCTCCTGACACCAGGTCAGGTCATCCAGCGACACGTCCATGTGCAGCGTCGAGCACACGTCCAGGCCAATCATCAGCCCGTGCAGCTTGCCCATGACGATGTCCTCCAGGCAGCAGCGCACCAACTGCTCCCGGGTGCGGAACACCTCCGGACCGATGAACCCCGCCACGTCATTCACATGCACCCACGGAGCCGGCGCCCGCCCCGCGCCGAGCTGTGCCAGGGCCACGCGCGCCTTCAACGCCCGGGCGAAGCCGTACTTGCGTGACTCATGCACCAGCATGTCGCAACCGAAGTGGTGCCCGTTCGTCGCGTCAGCGCCCTGCCCCGTCTCGAAGTAGAGCCCGTAGCGCCCCGTCCGGCTCGCCGCGTGCGCCGACATCTTCTCGAGCGTGAGGTCGAAGGTGCGGTTCGCCGCCTCGTTGCCCGCCAGGCTCTGGAACCAGATGCCCGTGGAGCCGGGCCGCAGGGCCTCCACCTTCGCCTGCACGTCGATGTGCGAGAGCACGCAGTGAGGCATCACCTCCGTGAGCCCGAAGGTGACGAGGATGTCGTGCAGCGCGGACTCCACCGCGGCCACGGACTCCGGCGCGGACGACACCGGATTCGTCCCGAGCACCACGTCGCCCACCGCGAAGGACCAGCCGTTGAACACCTGCCAGCGGATGTCCTCCGGGTGGTCCGTGGGCGAGTTCGGCTGGAGCCGCGCGCCCAGATATCCCTTCGCCCCCAGATTGCTGCCCGGCAGCGGATGGAAGATGCGCGAGCCCACCGCCTTCAGCTCCGCGTCGCTCATCAGCTTCACGACACACGCGATGACGTCGCTGCCCAGGCCGCCCAGGATGGACTTCACGTCCGCCTCGTCGGCCGTGAGCAGGTACGACTTGAGCTGTCCCAGCGTCCAGTCACCCAGCCGCTGGAGCAGCTCCACGTCCAACGCTTCCATCATGAAGGCGTGGAGCCGGTCCTCGAAGGGAGGGTGCGAATGCAGCTCGCCCAACCGCGTGCGAGCCAGCAACGCGCGGGCATTGGCCCGGGAGTCCTCGTCGGCGGCGGCGATACCGAGGGCCTCGTCGCCCTCCTTGAACGCATTGGCGGCGCCGAGAATCCGCTGGAAGAGACGCGAGTCGAAGGAACCCTGAACCCGATGGATGTAGCCGAACACGTCCTCACCGGTGAGGACGTCACGGAGACTGACGCTCATGACGCGGGACAATGTATCCGGCGTTCCATTCCGGTAGCCATGCCCGCACCGCGCTGTCCGGTGGAGGACGCCTGAGGGCTCGCTCCCCAGTCGGACGGGGCCTGGGGCCGGTTCACTCGGCCAGCAGGCCCGACCAGAAGCCCACCATCCGGACCACGTCCGCCGCCCCCGCCTTCTTGTCCACCTCCGCATGGCTGATGAGGGGCGTGGAGAGCTGGTGTACCTCCGTGTAGGGGCGCAATGCCTCCGCCAGCAACACGGACTCCATGGCTGGAATCACCGTGTCCCCGGCGCCATGGAGCAGATACACGGGCGCGGCTGGCGCGGGAGACCGGTCCGGCGACATCGACGGGTCCGCGGCGAACCCCTGGACCAGTGGCAGGAGCAGCGGCCCCAGCGCCGCCACGTCCCGCGTGTTCACATACCCCATCAGCTTCGAGGCCGGCTCGGGCATGCGGGTCTGCAGCACCCGTGCATGGGCGAACGTCTCCTCCGCCAGTTTGCCGTCCTTCTGAGTCTGGTGCGACGCGCGCAGGAAGGTCCGGATGCCCTCGCGCAGCGGCTCCACCTGCTCGGGTGGAACCAGCCGGTCCGCCACGTTGAGCAGGATGATGACCACGCCGTAGTCATGCGGCGCCAGGCGCGAGCCATCCGGCAACACCCCACTGCACAGGAAGGCCAACACCCGGGGCAGGTCTCCATGCCCTCCGAAGGAGAGCGTGGCGGCGACCTTGTCTCGAAGCGCGGGCCGTCCCGCCGCGAGGATGGAGAGCCCTCCCGAGAAGCTGATGCCGAACAGGTCCACCTTCCCGCCGGGCGCCAGGTCCTCGCGCGAGGCGGTCCACAGCGCCGCGTCCTCGATGACGTCGGGGAGCCGTGGAGTGAATTCGTAGCGCAGGAGGTCCGGCGGCTCGGGCGTGAGCACCGTCTGCCCGCCCGTCGCCAGGTCCTTGGCCAGCTTCACCAGCCGGGGCTCGTCGATGCCCTCGGCATGGACACCCGAGGTCAGCACCACCGTGCGCCCTCGCACCTCGTGAGGCCGGTACAGGCGCGCGCGCACCTCGCCGTGCCGGGTGGGCACCCGCAGGTCGCTGACCTCATAAGGCCCATTGCGCCACCGGGCCACCACCTCGGGCACCGAGCCCTCCATCCCCGCGGCTCGGACGACGAACGACAGGCCTGGCAGCCAGTGCAGCCCCAGCAGCACCACGCCCACCAGCACCACGGCCAGGCCCAGGCCCAGGTTCCGCCAGGTGGCTCGCCTCACGGGAAGAGGTGCTCCACGAACGTGCACAGCCGCTCGCGCTCGAAGGGCTTCTCCAGGAGCCCCCGCGAGTGACGGCCCACGAACTCCCGCGCCTGAGCGGTGAAGGCCCCACCCGTCATCAGCCCGGTGCGCGGCACCAGCTCGGGCGCCAGTCGTTCCAGCTCCACCACGAAGTCCATTCCGCTCATTCCCGGCATCATCAGGTCACACAGGATGGCATCGAATCGCTCGCCCGTGGACAGGCGTCGCAGCGCCTCGCGCGCGTCCTGCACCGCGTGCACGTCATACACGTCGCGCACCAGCCGGCTCACCGAGTTGCCCACTGACAGCTCGTCGTCGATGAGCAGCAGCCTGCGGCGCACCGCCAGCGGCACCACCACGCCGAGCACCGGCGCCTCGGGCGCGGCGACCGTGCCCACCGCGAGGGCCGGCAGCACCACGCGGAAGGTGCTCCCCCAGTCCTGCACGCTGGTCACCTCGATGCGGCCCCCCATCGCCTGCACCAGCGACAGACAGATGGACAGCCCCAGCCC
>NZ_JABXEM010000350.1:0-9664 GCF_013372595.1 Myxococcus sp. AM011 | reverse complement strand
CCCTCCCGTCCCGCGAGTCCTCCGGACGCACCGCGAGGTGGCAAGGCCATCGACCTGATGAGCGGCAAGCCCATGGACCTCGACGCCGCGTCCGTCCCCGAGACGCGCGTCATCTCCTGGGAAGCCCCGCCGGGACGCATGGACCCCGTGCGCCGGGTCCTCCGCAACTCGCGTCCCGAGGGCACCTCCGCCGGTCCCGCGCCGGGCCGCTCCTTCATCTCGAAGCCCCCCGCGCAGCCCGTGGGCGCCGCCGAGACGCGCGAAAATCCCATCATCCCCGAGCCCGCTCCACCGGCGGACACCGAGCCGGAGGTCTTCCGCCAGCTCCGCGAGCGCCCGTTAGACCCCGTCTCCTACGCGAACCTCGCCGACTTCTTCGACACCCGAGGCGACGCCCCGCGCGCCGCCCTCATGCGCGAAATCGTCGAGGCCCTCGCCGGGCGCGAAGTCCCCGTGTCCCGCCTCCAGCGGCCACCCCTCACCGCCGACGAGCGCGCGGGCCTGCGTCACCCCGGACTGCGGACCACCTCGGGCGAACTGCTCGCCTACGCGGGCATCGCCCTCTGCCGCCTCTTCCCCGCCCAGGGCCGCGCCGCCGATGCCTCGGAGCCCCTGCGCGCCGTCGCGGGCCCGGGCGCGCCCGCCGTCCTCGACGCCCTCCACACCTCCGCGCGAGTGCTCGCGGTGAACCTGCCGGAGCTCGTGCTCGCCGAGGACGACGGCCCGCCCTTCACCGCCGTCCACACCGACAAGCCCCGCCTCCTCGTGGGCCGCGCCGCGATTCACCAGCCCCTGCCCGCCGCCGAGCTGCGCTTCCACGCGGGCCGCGCCCTCGTGTCACTGTCCCCCGACCTGCTCGCCCTGCGCGCGCTCAAGGGCGCCCAGCTCCTGCGCGCCCTGGCCCTCTTGTCCACCGTCCTCAAGAACCCGAAGGACTCCAGCTCCGACGCGCGGCTGGTGCGCGAGACACTGTCCCCGCGCGCCCTGGAGCGCACCCTGGAGCTGCTCGATTCAGGCACCCGGGACTTCAACGCCTCGGCGCTCGCGGATGCCGCACGCGACTCCGCCAACCGCGCGGGCCTGGTGGCCTGCGGTGGCGTGGGGCCCGCGGTGACGGTGATTCGCTCGCGCCGCTCGAACGACTCGGAGCTGGTGGAGCTGCTGCGCTTCGCCGCGTCCGAGCGCTACCTCGCCCTGCGCGTGCCTGCCCGCTGAAACGCCCCGCTCAGTTCATCTGCATGCGGATGGTGAGCGCCAGCATCCGGCCCTTCTCGCCACCCAGCTCGTACCGGTACGCCAGGTCCAGACCGCCACCCGTCTCCGTCATGAAGCCCAGGCCCGTGCTCAGCCGCGACGTGCGCGTGAAGCCGTCATATTGATAGCCCGCGCGCAGCGGAACCTGCATCCCGAGGATGTACTCGAGCCCGCCGCTGTACGTGAGCGTCGTCTTGTCGTTCGTCTCGAAGTCCGCGCGCACGTCACCGGCCAGCGTCAACATCCCCGAGTTGATGCCGATGTGGCCCGAGTAGTACCGCGTCAGCTCCACGTTGTCGGTGTTGATGAGGTTGTGCCCGGAGATGCCCGCGACCAGGGACTCGGACAGCCGGAACAACAGGCCCGTGTCGACTGTCACCGAGTTGGCATATCGGTCCGAGCCGCTCATCCGCAGATAACGCGCCGCCGCGCCAAGCAGGATGCCCGGGGTCAATGGAAACCCCACGCCCAGCGAGCTGAGATGGGCGGTGGTGCGAGCCCCACCGCGGCCCAGGCTGACCCAGTGGTAGTCCACACCCATGGCCAGCTTGCTGGTGGCGCCGTCGATGAGGGAGACGCCGAGCACGCCCTCCTTGAGACGGTGGTCCCAGGCCCCCGTGCCCTCGACGCGGTAGGCCGGATACAGGGCCATGGCGGCGGGATTGCCCAGCACGGCCTCCGTGCCCAGGCCCAGGGCGCGGTAGGCGCCACCCATGCCGTAGGCGCGCGCGCTCATGACATCCCTCAAGTCCTCCTCGGGCTGGGCCAGGGCGGCGGTGGAGACACACACGGCGAACAGCAGCACGACGGGACGGAGCGACATGGGGGCATCATCCTAACCAGCTTGATGGGGTGGGTGGGCGCCAATAGATTCCCTGGCCCCATGTCCGCCAACGCACCGAAGGCAGAGCCCCTCATCCGCAAGTGTGTCATCCCGGCAGCCGGGCTGGGCACTCGCTTCCTCCCCGCCACGAAGTCCATCCCCAAGGAGATGTTGCCTATCGTGGACACTCCCACCCTCCAGTACATCGTGGAGGAGGCGGTGGCCGCCGGCATCGAAGACGTCGTCCTCATCAATGGCCGAGGCAAGAGCGCCATCGAGGACCACTTCGACATCGGCTTCGAGCTGGAGACCACGCTGCGCGCCCGGGGCAAGACGGCGGACGCGGACAAGCTGCGCGCCATCGCCGAACTGGTCCGCGTCGTCAGCATCCGTCAGAAGGAGCCCAAGGGCCTGGGCCACGCGGTGCTGTGCGCCAAGAGCGCCATCGGCAACGAGCCCTTCGGCGTGCTGCTGGGCGACGACATGATTGACGCCGAGGAGCCGGGCATCCGCCAGCTCGCTCGCGTGTTCCGCCAGTACAACCAGGCTGTCATCGCGCTGATGGAGGTGCCCGACGACGAGACGCATATGTACGGCATCGCCGCGGGCACGGACCTGGGTGACGGCGTCATCCGCATCGACCGCGTGGTGGAGAAGCCGAAGAAGGGCACCGCGCCCTCCAACCTCGCCGTCATCGGCCGCTATGTCCTGCCGCCGGAAATCTTCCCCATCCTGGAGACCCAGACGCCGGGCGTGGGCGGGGAAATCCAGCTCACCGACGGCCTGGCCACGCTCCAGAAGTCGCACGGTCTGTTGGGGTACAAATTCAAGGGTCAGCGCTATGACGCGGGCGACAAGGTGGGATACCTGAAGGCGAACATCGCCTACGCCCTCAAGCGCCCCGAGCTGCGAGGCGGGTTGCTCGAGTACATGCGTGAGGTCGTGAAGACGGAGAAGCCGTGAAGCGCATTGTCGCACTCGTCGCAGTCCTGCTGTCCTTCACCGCTGTCGCCTACGTGCTGCCGGGGGGCTCCATCCTCCGGCGCATGGTGGGCGAGCGAGATGAACTCAAGCTCTCCGGTGTGCGGGTGGAAGGCTCGCTCAGCTTCAGTGGCCCCGCGGTGAAGGAGGCGGGCTCGGCGCTGGGAGCGGCGACGGACCGTCCCGACCTGCAGGGAGACGGCGTGCTGTACCTGCGCGTGCCGGGCCGCTGCCGCTTCGAGGCCTCGGTGCCGGACGGCAACGCGCGCACCGCCGTGGTGCAGGTGGCGGGGCGTCGTCGGCTGGAGGGCAATGACATCCCCTCGCTCTCCGTGCTCGTCGCGCAGGTGTGCCCGATTTTCGCCTCGGGCGGTGGCCCGGTGCAGCAGACCAAGGAGTCGATGCAGCAGTACCTTCAGGGGCTGGGCGTCGACACGACTCGCACGGGCCTGGCGCGCTTCGGTGGAGAAGTCGCGTACGTGCTCGGAGACCAGGCCGAGGGGCGCTCCCAGTTCTGGGTGTACAAGGATTCCTTCCGCCCCGCGCGGCTGCGCTACACGGACTCGGCGAAGGTGGCGTGGGACGTGCGCTTCCTGGACTACAACTCGCCCGCGATGGGTGAGGCGATGCCGCGCAGCATCGAGGTGTGGCGGGGAGAGCAGCGCGTCGTGCGCTTCACCGCGCTGAAGGGCGACACCCGGGCCACGCTGGCCGACAAGCTCTTCACGCCGTAGTCACCCGGGCACCGCCGTGCGCTCTGGCCCCGCGTCGGAGCGCGCCTCGGAGGGCCGCCACATGAACCACTGGGGCGGTCCTCCGTCGAAGCACGGCTCGGTGCGCTGGAGCTCGAAGCCGAAGCCCGCGTACCAGTCGCGGTTGGAGGCCTTGGCCGTCTCCAGGAAGCACGGCGCGCGAGTGTCCTCGGCCAGGGTCAGGCCCGCGCGCAGCAACCTCACACCCAGACCGCGCCCCTGGTGCGCCGGGTCCACGGCGATGGTGGCCAGGTACCAATGCGTGGGCGTGTGCGGGTGGTAGCGCTCCAGCCTCGCCAGCGCCTGTATCGCCAGCCGCGCGCGTCCCGGGAAGTGACGCAGGCCCGCCCAGACGGTGGGCAGGAATCCGGCCTGCCTGCGGAGTGACTGCGGAAACGCTCCGGGCCGCAGCCAAGCCGCCACCCCCGTCAGTCGTCCATCCTCGACGGTGGCGTGCACCACGCCGTGCTCCAGACAGTCGCGCACGGTGGCCAGGTAGAAGGCCGCGGCCACATGCGCGCGCTTCTCCGAGGAGCCCGGGAACAGCTCCGCGAGGAAGGGGTAGTCGTCGAAGGCCCGCGCGCACATCGGGCCGACCTGCTCCAACAATTCCGGCCCGAGATTCTGGACGCTCACCGTCATGGTGACGCGACTGTAGTCCGCCCCCAGCGGGCCCGCGCGCCTCGGCGTAAATCCCCATCAATGCGCCACCTGGGGAGCAGCGGACTCTACTTGTCAGAGGTCCCTGTTTCGTCTCCCACCCCAAGGACGGAGTCCCCGATGGCCTGGCTCGACAGCAAGATTCGCTCTGGTGGTCTGGTGCAGCCCCAACCCCTGAAGGTCGAGCTGCCGGAGTCCCCGCCTCCGCCTCCGCCTCCTCTCGCGCCGCCGACGGGGATGCCGACGAAGGATGAGTTCGTCGCCGCCGCCGCGCCCAAGCCGGGCATGCCCGCGCTCGGCGTCGTCGCGGGGCCGCCTCCGGCGCAGGACCTCATCCAGCAGGAGGCCCAGGCGGTGGCGGAGTCCTTCCGCACGGGCGGCGCCTCCGCGGCGGCTCAGAAGCTCCAGGAGCTGGTGAACCAGCACCACGGAGACCCGGCGACGGGCGCGGACCCCACGTACGCGGACAAGCTCCTCCAGGCCGCGCAGCCGACGTTGGAGCAGGTGAGCCAGGTGTTGGGGCACCGGGCTGGCAATGACGTGGACGACGACACGAAGGACGCGTTCGGAAAGAAGGACGTCACGCGTGACACGCTGACGGCGCTGGCCGCCGTCGCGGAGAAGGCGGGGCCCGAGGCCCTGAAGTCCCTGGGCAAGACGCTCGCGACGGGGCTGCCCGACGACGGCCAGCTCAACCAGTTCGACGACGTGCTCAAGTCCCTGAAGAAGGACCACGCGGTGGGCGTGGCCAGGCTGGGCGGCGCCACCGTGACGGAGCTCCAGGGCCTGGGCAAGCAGCAGGCCGCGAAGGAGCTGTCCAAGGACCATGACGCCCTCGATTACGGCGGACGGTGGAAGCCCGGCCAGCCGCTGTCCGAGGCGAAGAACGCCCACCTGACGAACACACAGGAGCAGTTCGCCGACGCGGTGAACAGCGACCACAACTGGTTCGAGGGCGACGTCCAGCTCAACTCGGACGGAGTCCTGGAGATGAGTCATGGCGAGGGCGGCAACCAGCTCTCGCTCAAGGACTGGCTCGCGAAGGGCAAGGAGCTGGGGGTCGGCATGAAGCTCGACATCAAGTTCGACGACCCGAAGGTCGAGGACCCCGCGAAGCAGAAGGCGGCCTTCGAGGAGATGCTCAAGCTGGCGAAGGAGTCGGGGATTCCGGACGAGCGGCTGATGTTCAACGTGGGCATCGGCGAGACGAAGCAGTTCGGCTCCACCATCCGCGAGCTGTTCCCCAACGCCACGCTGGCCGTCAATCCCTCCAACGGCGACGGCAAGCTCAACGAGGCGGAGGCGAAGGAGATGATTGCCGTCGCCGAGCAGGCGGGCCCCGGGCCGGTGACGTACGTCGTGAACTACGACAGCCTCACCCACGAGCGGTACGCGAAGAACGAGGAGATCGACGCGTCCCTCAAGCTGCTGGAGGAGAAGGGGAGCGTCTCGGTCTGGAACTCGTACCAGCACCCCGGCAAGAGTCCGGTGGGCGACCCCAAGCAGGCCACCGAGGAGCTGCGGGAGCGCGGGGTGACAGGGGTGGTCGACCTGCGCAAGTCGCCCTGGTACACGCGCCTCGCCGAATACTGACCCGCGTCGTCCTGTCGTCGGGCGCACGCCGTCGAGCCGACGCCCATGCCTCCTTCCGACTCCCAGTCCCGCGTCGCCGTGCTCCTCGCCACCCAGGAGGACGGCGTGCGGTTCGCCGCGCTCGAACGGGCCTCCGGTGAGGTGTTCCGTCAGCTCGACGACCTGGCCTGGATTGCCGACGACGACGTCATGGAGGAGGCCGACCACCGCCCTCACATCCTCGCGGGCACGGTATGGGTGGCTCGGAACGAGGACGCGGGCGTCGTGGGCTTCCTCACGGCTCAAGAGGTGGGCTCCGCGCTGCATGTCTGGCAGATGGCGGTGCACCCCTCGCATCAGCGGCGAGGCCTGGGCCGCGCGTTGCTCCGAGCCGCCGCCGCGCATGCCCGTGAGGCGGGCCTGTCCACGCTCACCCTGACCACCTTCCTCGATGTGCCGTGGAACGAGCCCTTCTATGTCGGGCTTGGCTTCACCCGCTTTCCGGACGACGCGCTGGATGCTCGGCTCCGCGAGGTGCTGGAGCACGAAGCGCGCGCGGGTCTGCCGCGAGAGCGGCGCTGTGCGCTGTGGATGGACCCGCGAGCGATGGGGGGCTGAGTCAAACGTCCGCCCGGCCAGGTGACGTGCGAGCAGGCACTCCCGCGGGGTGGCGAGGGTGGATGCGCGCGCGGCATGTGTCAGGACGTGGACCGGAGGGCGGGGCCATGTCAGACAGCCCTGGCACTGTGGTTCCCGGTAGCAGGACGGACGGGGCAGGGGCGGTGGTTGAAGGGAGTGCCATGGAACAGCGACCCTTGTGGGACGAGCCGACCCAGAGCGTGGAGGACGCACCCTCCACCACGGGTTCCATGGAGGTGCGCACCTCGGGTGCGAGGCGCCGCCGGGAACTGTCCCCGCCGCAACAGGCCGCTACAGTGGCGCCCGCAGTGAGCGAGAGTCCTCCCGTCCTGGTGTCCGTCGCCGTGGCCCGCCCCGTCCGGGGTGAGTTCACCTACTCCGTGCCGGAGGCCCTCCTGGGCCACCTGGCGCCGGGGCAGCGCGTGCTGGTGCCCTTCGGCCGAGGCACCGCGCTGGGCTTCTACCTGGGGCCCGCCAACAAGCCGCTGGGAGAGAAGGTCCGGCTCAAGCCCATCCAGCGCGTGCTGGATGACTCGCCCTCCCTGCCCAAGGACCTCATCGCGCTGTTGCGCTTCGCGGCCGAGCACTACCGCTATCCGCTGGGCGAGGTCATCCGAGGCGCCCTGCCACCCGGGCTGTCGAAGCCCCTGGACGAGAAGGAAGCGAAGCCGGACGTGCAGCAGTTCGCGGTGGCGCTGGTGAGCGAGGTGCCTCCGGCGCTCGCTCGCGCGCATGCGCAGTCCGCGGTGCTCGCGTATCTGCTGGCCGTGGGAGGCAGTGCTCCGCTGGAGGAGGTGAGCCACGCCATCCCCGGCGCGCGTGAGCTCTTGAAGAACCTGGCCAAGAAGGGGCTGGTCCGCGTCGAGGAGAAGAAGCTGGAGGCGGGAGTGAAGGAGGGCCTGATTCAAGGCCGTCCGGACCGCCTCACGTCGGAGCAGGACGCTGCGGGCATCGAGCTGCGCGCGGCGCTGGACACCGGGGTGTTCCAGCCGTTCCTGCTCCACGGTGTCACGGGCAGCGGGAAGACGGAGGTGTACCTGCGCGCCGCGGAGCATGCGCTGTCGCTGGGCAAGGGCAGCCTCATCCTCGTGCCGGAAATCGCGCTGACGCCGCAACTGGTGGGGCGCTTCCGCAGCCGCTTCGGCGCGGAGGTCGCCGTGCTGCACTCGGGGCTGAAAGACAGGGAGCGGCTGTTCCACTGGCAGGCGCTGCGTCGGGGCGAGGTGAAGATTGCCGTCGGCGTGCGCTCGGCGGTGTTCGCCCCGGTGGAGAACCTGGGGCTCATCGTCGTGGACGAGGAGCATGACCCCTCGTTCAAGCAGGACGACAGCCTGCGCTACCAGGCGCGTGATTTGGCGGTGGTGCGCGGCAAGCAGGCCGGGGCGGTGGTGGTGTTGGGCTCGGCCACGCCGGCGCTGGAGACGCTGGAGAACGTGAAGCGCGGGCGCTACCGGCTCCTGGAGCTCAAGCGTCGGGTGGATGACCGGCCCATGCCCACCATCGAGCTGGTGGACCTGCGTCAAGAGCGGCCTCGCGAGGGCATGGTGACGGAGGAGGCGCCCATCCTGAGTCCGCCGCTCCTGGTGGCCATGGAGGAGACGCTGGCGCGCGGGCAGCAGGTCATCCTCTTCCTCAACCGTCGCGGGCACAGCACGGTGCTCCTGTGCGAGGTGTGTGGGCTGTCGCTCAAGTGCAGCGCGTGCGACGTGTGCCTGACGCACCACCGCTCCCAGAACCGGGTGGTGTGCCACTACTGTGGGCTGGCGATGCCGGTGCCGGACCGGTGCCTGGAGTGCACGGGCCCCCTGCTGAAATTGGGCATCGGCACGGAGCGGGTGGAGGCGGAGGTCCTGGAGCGCATCCCCACGGCGCGGGTGGCGCGGTTGGACAGGGACTCGGCGACGAGCGCGGAGCGGCTGACGGAGATGTTGGCGTCGTTCGCCCGTCGGGAGCTGGACGTGCTGGTGGGCACGCAGATGGTGGCCAAGGGGCACGACTTCCCGGGCGTGACGCTGGTGTGTGTCGTCATGGCGGACACATCCCTGGCGATTCCCGACTTTCGAGCCTCCGAGCGGACCTTCCACCTGTTGACCCAGGTGTCCGGGCGCGCGGGGCGAGGCAAGGACCCGGGGCGGGTGCTGGTGCAGACCTACAACCCGGACGCGGAGCCGGTGAAGCGGGTGCTGGCCCACGACTTCGATGGGTTCGCCCAGCAGGAGCTGGAGTGGCGCAGGGCGCTGGCGTATCCGCCCTTCGCGAGGATGGCGTCCATCCGGCTGGAGGGGGAGCACCCGGAGCAGACGGCGAGCGTGGCCCGGCACCTGGGGAACCTCGTGTCCAAGAACATGCCCCCGGCGTCGGCGGGGGTGCGGCTGTTGGGGCCGGCCCTGGCGCCCATCTCCAGAATCCGGGGCAAGACGCGCTGGCAGTTGCTCTTGAAGGGGCCGACGCATGTGGCGCTTGCCCCACTGCTCGCCAGGGTGGAGGCGGCCCTGGTGGACGTTCCGTCCGCGGTGAAGGTCGTGATCGACGTGGATCCGGGGGCCATGCTGTAGACTCGGTGCCCCCCCATGGGCGCACCGGTCCTCCTCGTCCACGACGACATCGCCACCATCGCCGCAGTGCGGCGTCTGCTCACCCGTGACGGCCACGAGGTCATCCTCGCCACCTCCGCCGCGGATGCGCTCATTGCCTACGGGCATCACCTGCCGGCGCTCATCGTGCTGGCCCCTGGCGTGGAGAGTGGCCGGGGTCGGCTGGTGCTGGAGGAATTGCTCCAGCATCCGGACGGGAAGGCGGCCCGGGTGTTGCTGCTGGGCGAGGCCATCGCGGGGTTCAGTGCGCCGGTGGCGCCGCTGCCACTGGATGGGACGAGCTTCGTGGCGCAGGTGGACTCGCTCATCCGCGCGCCGTCGGAGGCGGACGCGTGGCATGTGCTGGAGAACCGGAGCCTGCCGGGAGTCCGAGGGGAAGGGGCGGGAGG
>NZ_JABXEM010000034.1:0-54988 GCF_013372595.1 Myxococcus sp. AM011 | reverse complement strand
ATTCAAGAGAAGCTTTCCCCCGGGTCCTCCATGCTCGTGCGCAATCCCCCAGTCGCCCCCCGCCGCCCGCTCTCCAACAGCTCCGAGACGCCGACCGCCGAGCGGTCCAACACGGCGGTTCCGGTCCGGCCGAACACCCAGGACACCTTCGCCCGAGGCACCAGCGCGACGGAGCGCACGGCCAAGGTCGGCGCCGCTCCCGCCGGGGACCACGGCAAGCTGATGAACGAGTACCTGACGGGTGCTCGTCCGCCTCCGGCCGACTTCGAGAAGGTCATGGGCTACAAGCCCTACGCCATTCAGACGAAGCACGGTCAGCGCATGCAGGATCCGCACGGCTCCGCGTCCGCGCCCGGCAAGATTGGCCCGGACAAGGAGTTCGACCCGGCCGCGAAGACGCACGACTACGGCTATGACCTGCTGCGGTACTACGACCGCAAGGGCACGCCCCTGGACGGCAGCGCGCGCAAGGCGGCCGACGCCCTCTTCCGCAAGGACCTGTTCGACTACGCCAATGACCAGAAGGGCTTCGGCGACAAGCTGAAGTTCAAGACGTGGGCGCAGATCTACGCCACCGCGGTGGAGCTGAACTCCCGCGTGCAGGGCTACGGCCCTCCGTGATGTCGAACCGAGGGGCGCGGCGGCTGTCGCTCGCGCCCCCCGGGCTTCACTGCATTCCGTAGCGCCGCAGCTTGTCGTAGAGCGTGCGCAACCCGATGCCCAGCCGCTGCGCGGCGCGCTTCCGGTTGCCACCCTCGTCCGCGATGGCCTGGTCGATCGCCATCCGCTCCAACTCCTCCAGCGTCTTGTCCGGCAGGCGCGCGGTGCCCGTGACGGGCGCGAGCGTCGTCGCCGGTGCGCTCGTGGGGTCCAGCCACAGGTGACGCGACTCCACCACCGCGCCGTCCGCGAGGATGGCCGCGCGCTCCAGGGCGTTGCGCAGCTCGCGCACGTTGCCCGGCCAGGAGAAGGCCTCCAATCGCTCGGACGCCTCCGGAGACAACTTCAGCCCCGGGCGCCCCAGCTCGTCGCCAATGCGGCGCAACAGCAGCTCCGACAGGGGACGCAGGTCCTCGCGGCGCTCTCTCAGCGAGGGCATCCGGATGGGGAACACCGCCAGCCGGTGGTAGAGGTCCTCGCGGAACTCGCCATGGGCCATCATCGTCCTGAGGTCGCGGTTGGTCGCCGCCACCCAGCGCACGTCCGCCTCCAGCGTCCGCGTGCCACCCACGCGCTCGAAGCGCCGCTCCTGGAGCACGCGCAGGAGCTTGGCCTGCAGCTCCGCCTTCAGCTCCCCCACCTCGTCCAGGAAGAACGTCCCGCCCTGGGCCAGTTCGATGCGACCGCGCCGCTGCGCCACCGCGCCGGTGAAGGCGCCCTTCTCGTGGCCGAACAGCTCGCTCTCCAGCAGCGTCTCCGTCAGGGCCGCGCAGTTGACCGCGACGAAGGGCCCCTCCGAGCGCTCACCCCACTGGTGCAGCGCGCGCGCGGCGACCTCCTTGCCCGTGCCGCTCTCCCCCACCAGCAACACCGTGGCCTGCGTGGGTGACACCTTGCGCAGCGCCTCCACCACCGGTCCCATCGACGGCGCGCCCCAGCTCAGCACCACCTCGGTGGTGGACTGACGCACCTCCGTCTTCAAGTTCAACAGCGCGCGGCGCTCCAGGGCCCGCGCCACCGTCAGCCGCAGCTCGGCCGGGCTGCCCACGGGCTTGAGGAGGTACTCGAAGGCGCCGGCCTTCATCGCCGACACCGCGCTCTCCACCGAGCCCACCGCGGTGAGGACGACGACCTCCACGTCCGGCTGCTCCTCGCGCACCTTGCGCAGCAGCGTCAGCCCGTCCATCCCCGGCATCCGCAGGTCCGTCACCAGCAGATCCACGCCCTGCTTCGCCAGGAGCCGCGCGGCCTCTTCACCGTCCGCCGCCTGCGTCACCACGTGGCCTTCGACTTCCAGCGCCTCCGCGATGAACGAGCGCACGCCCTCCTCGTCATCCGCCACCAGGATGCGCGCCATGGCTCAGGTCCCCCTCGCCGGGACGGTGAGCCGGAACTCCGCGCCGCCGCCAGAATGAGTCTTCGCGCTCACCGAGCCGCCATGCAGCTCCACGATTCGCCGGGTGATGGCGAGCCCCAACCCCACGCCGCGCAGCCGCCCGGTGACGAAGGGCTCGAAGATGCGCTCCTCGTCCCCCTTCGGAATGCCCGGCCCGTAGTCCCTCACGATGAACACGAGCGACTGGCCCTCCTGCGCCACGTCCACCTCCACCCGCTGCCCCGCAGGGCTCACCTGCACCGCGTTGCGCAGCACGTTCTCCAGCGCCTGCTGGAAGCGTCCCGGGTCCAGCTCCCACTTCGCGCGGTCCGGCAGGTAGTGCGCATTCACACTGGCCTCGCCCGTGGCCTCCACCGCCGCGCGCAGCACCTCGTTGGGGTCCGTCCCCGTGCGCCGCAGCTCTCCACTGCGCACGAAGGACAGCAGGTCATTCATCAGCTGCTCCAGCCGCACCGCCTCGCCGACGATGCGGTCCGCCTTGGGACGCAGCACCTCGTCGCGCTCCACGCGCTCCGCGAGCAGCTGCGCGTGTCCCTTGAGCGAGGCCAGCGGGTTGCGCAGCTCATGCGCCAGCACGGCGGACATGGTGCCCAGCGCGGCGAGTCTGCGCCCGCGCTCCAGCTCCGCCGCCAGGGCCTCGCGCTGCGCCAGGGAGCGCGAGAAGGCGAAGGCCAGGCCCAGGATTCCCACGCACGACACCGCCGCGATGAACAGCAGGCGCTGCGCGCGGTCCGTCAACTCCAGCGCGGTGACAGGCTCGTACTCGTAGCCGATGCGCAGATTGCGGCGCGGCTCCTGGGGGGCCGCCGGTTCCACGGGGGGAGTGCCCGCGTTCGCCACGGCCGGAGTCTCTGGCTTGGGCTTGCGCAGTCGATGGATGAAGCGGCCTCGACCCGCTTCGATTCGCAGCAAGGGGCCGTCCTGGATTTCTCCCAGCGAGCCTTCACCCGCCGACTCCAGCACCTTTCCATCCTCGATGATGGCCACGTAGCGCAGGCCCCCTTCCTGGTTCGCCGCGAGGAAGGCGTCCAAGGACTGCTGGCTCGGGACGCCGGTGCCCTCCCGGAAGGCCTCCAACCCGGCGAGCATCAGGACGTTGGCCATGCCTCGCACCACCAACGAGGAGGACTCCATCGCCGACCTGCGGATGAAGAGCACCGCGGACAGGAGCACGGCGCACATCAACCCCGCCGCCACCCAGGGCATCCAGGGACCGCGCGGTCTCCAACGGGACACGCCGCTCATCGACGATGCCCCTTCTCGAGGTGAATCCCACTCCATGAGGTGCCTCCGCTCGCTGCGAACTCTGCATGCACGGTGCGGAATCCGCACTTCCTTCTCACATGGCGTGGCGCCGCGCGGGCTACCCCTTGGCTGGTTGCTGTCGAGCCCATGTGCATGTCTCTCCCCGAGGGTGGGCGCGGCGAGGGGGCCGCGACAATGGAGGTCGAGCGGGCCGCGACGCGAGGTGCGCCCATCCGACGCGGCCTCCTTGTGCAAGCACGAGGCCCAACCTCCACCCGCCGCAGGTGGCCCCTCTCCACGGCCCCTCTCCATGGAGCGCGAACCTCACGCCGCGCGGGCCAGGCCGGCCCAGGCCGTGCGGACCGCATGCGGAATCCGCACTCAAGCGGCGCTGCTCACAGGCCCATCGCGGGTTTCCCCTGAGATTTCGATGTGTTGAAAACTGGCAAGGAGCATGCAGTCACCCTGCTTCGGAACCGCCGGACGCGCCAGAAGCGCACCGGCCCTCAACGGGACATGGCTGCGATGACGATGCTCAAGAGAGCGTGGTTCAAGAGACGGCCCCACCGGATGACGGCGCTGACGCTGGGCCTGCTCGGCCTCGTCGCGACGCCGGGAATGGGCGCGGCGCAGGCGCCCACCCAGGCCACCGGCACGGAGAAGAACGCCGCCCAGACGCAGAAGGCTCCGGCCGATGCGCCCACCCAGGATGCGGCCCAGAAGAATGCCTCCGCGCCGGCCCAGGCCACACCTCAGGACGGCGCGCAGGCACAGGCCCCCGCCCAGAGCCTCACGGCCCAGGTCGCGGCCGAGGGCGTGACTGTCACGCTCGAGGAGGCCATCGCGCGGGCGCTCAAGACGAATCCCGCGGTGGTGCAGGCCGAGGGCTCCGTCACCAACGCCGAGGCCGCGGAGCTGAGCGCGGTGGGCGCCTACATCCCCTCGCTCTCGGCGAGCGCGTCTGGCTCGCTCTCCAGCAGCCAGCGCATCCTGGGCGATACGGGCACCGTCGTCTCCGGCTCCAATGACACGTACGGCGCGGGCGTCTCCTCCTCGTGGAACGTCTTCACCGGCGGGCAGCGGAGCGCCACGCGCAAGCAGACCCGCGCACAGTCCGGCGCGGCGGGGGCGCAGCTCACCGCGCAGCGCGCCAGCGCGGTGCTCGACGTCCAGCGCTCTTTCTACGAAGCCCTTCGGGCGACAGGCCTGGAAGCGGTGGCGCGCTCGCGTATCGAGCGGGCCAAGCAGAACGAGGATGCGGCGGAGCGGCGGCTCGCGGTGGGCTCGGCGACGCGCTCGGACCTGCTGCGGGCGCGGCTGGACTACACCACGGCCCAAGAGGCGCTGCGGACGGCGGAGACCCAGCGCACCTCGGCGGCCCTGTCGCTGGGACGCCTCATCGGCGAGGACGGTCCGGCGCAAGCCCAGGCCAGCGAGAACCTGGGCCCCCAGCCGTTCACCCTCACCGAGGCGGCGCTCATCACCGAGTTGGAGTCCAACGCGCCCGCGGTGCTCGCCGCGGCCTCCACGCTGCGCGCCTCCGAGGCGGGTGTGAATGTCGCGAAGGCGACCTACCTGCCGAACGTGCGTCTGACGGCAGGCTATGACTGGCTCAACCAGGACCCGAGCTTCACCGGCGGCAGGACGAGCTGGTCGGTGCGCCTGGGCCTCTCCTACCCCATCTTCGACGGCTTCCTGCGTGAGGAGCGGGTGCAGCGGGCCAAGACTCAGGAAGTCACCTCCATGGCGCAGCTGGCTGACACGCGGCGCGCGGTGAGGTCGGGGGCCAGCCAGGCGCTGGCTCAGCTTCGCCTCTCGGCCGACCGCATCACCCTGTCCGAGCAGGCCGTGGAAGTGGCGCGCGAGGACCTCAAGGTGCAGGAAGAGCGCTACCGTCTGGGCGCCACCACCATCCTGGAGCTGCTGACGTCCCAGGAGAACCTGGTCCAGGCGGAGAGCAACCTCGTGTCATCTCGGTTCGACTACCGCATCGCGCGCGCCGAGCTGGAAGCGCTCGCCGGGAGGCCGTTGTGAGCACCGCCATGGAGAGCAACGCGACGGCGCGGGACATCGCGGACGTGGTCATCCGCGTGGAGGGCCTGCGCAAGGACTACACGATGGGCTCGGAGGTGGTGCGCGCGCTGCGCGGCGTGGACCTCACCATCCGCCGCAACGAGTACGTGGCCGTCATGGGCCCCTCGGGCTCCGGCAAGTCCACCTTCATGAACCTCATCGGCTGCCTGGATGTGCCGAGCGGCGGGCAGTACTGGCTCAACGGCCAGCCCGTCGCGGGCATGACGGAGAACGCGCTGGCGCGCATCCGCAACCGCGAGCTGGGCTTCGTGTTCCAGAGCTTCAACCTGCTGCCCCGCGCCTCCGCGCTGGACAACGTGGCGCTGCCGCTGGTGTACGCGCGCGTGCCGAAGAAGGTCCGCCAGGAGCGCGCGGCGGCGATGCTGGAGAAGGTGGGCCTGGGCGGACGCAAGGACCACCGGCCCAACGAGCTGTCCGGCGGTCAGCGTCAGCGCGTGGCCATTGCCCGCGCATTGGTGACGCAGCCGGCGCTGCTGCTGGCGGACGAGCCCACGGGCGCGCTCGACAGCAAGACGGGTGAGGAGATCATGGCCCTCTTCGGGGAGCTTCATTCCCAGGGCCAGACGTTGATGATCGTCACGCACGAGTCGGACATCGCGGCGTACGCGCGGCGGGTGCTGTTCTTGAAGGACGGCGTCATCGAGCGGGATGAGCTGAAGCGGAATTGAGCCGGACCGCGCACCGCGCGGCCACGAAGACCTGGAGGACGTCGTGAGCAAGGCGAAGAAGATGGTCATCACGGGTGTCGCGGCGGTCCTGATTGGAGCGGGCGTCTGGGCCACCCAGCGGAGCACGGAGCCCAAGACACCGGAGCGCTCGGCCGCCGTGGCGGTGGTGGAGCGCCGCGACATGGAGGTCGTCGCGGAGTCCGCCGGCCTGGTGGAGCCGCTGCGCGTGGTGGAGGTGAAGTCCAAGGCCTCCGGTGAAGTGCTGCGCGTGCTGTTCGACACCGGCGACAAGGTGGAGAAGGACGCGCTGCTCGCGGAGATAGATCCGCGCGACGTGCAGAACGCGCTGGCCCAGGCCCAGGCGGACCTGGAGTCCGCGCGGGTGCGGCTGAACACGACGTCGGCCCAGCGCCAGCGCATGGAGACGCTGCGCCAGTCCGGCTACGTCACCCAGCAGGAGTTCGAGACGACGGTGGACGCCTACGCCACCGCGCAAGCGGCCAAGGTGCGCGCGGAGACGAACCTCCAGCTCGCCAAGGAGCGCAGCCGCGACGTCACCATCCGCGCCCCCAGCGCCGGGACGCTGCTGGAGCGGACGATTCAGCCCGGGCTCATCATCGCGTCGGCCACCTCCAACGTGTCCGGTGGCAGCACGCTGTTCAAGATGGCGGACCTGTCCGTCATGCAGGTGCGCGCCAAGGTGGACGAGACGGACGTGGGCCAGATCAAGGCGGGCCTCAAGGCGCGCGTGACGATGGAGGCGTACCCGGGAAAGACCTTCGTCGGCGAGGTCGTGAAGATCGAACCGCAGGCGCTGGTGGAGCAGAACGTCACCCTCTTCCCGGTGCTGGTGCGCCTGGACAACCCGGACGGCCTCCTGCGCCCGGGAATGAACGCGGAGGTGGCCATTGAAATCTCGCGCCGCCGCGACGCCATCACCGTCCCCAACTCCGCCGTGGTCAGCCTGCGGGATGCTCGCGCCGCGGCGCTGGCGGTGGGGCTCACGGAGGACTCGGTGCGCTCGCTGATGCGTCCAGCGGGCGAAGGTCGTGGACGGGGCGGCTCGGGCACGGGTGGCACGAGCGCGGCTCCGACGAGCGGCACCGAGGGCACGCCTCCCGCCGGAGACAAGGGCGCGGTGGCCGCGGGGACAGTCACGCCGGTGAACGTGGCGACGCCGACGACGGCCGGGGCGCCGGAGGGCGCGGGCGAGGGGCGACGCAATCGGGGTGGTCGCGAAGGCGGGCAGGCGACGGGTGACACGCGGCCGGGGCTCGTCTTCGTGCAGGGCCCGAAAGGACCGGAGCCGCGCAAGGTGATGCTGGGCCTGAGTGACTGGGAGAGCTCGGAGGTCGTCAGCGGGCTGGAGGCGGGCGAGCAGGTGCTGCTGGTGTCCGTGGCGCAGCTCCAGCAGCAGCAACAGCAGCGCAACGAGAGGATGAAGGCGGCGACCGGCGGAATGATGCCGGGCATGGGTGGTGGTGCGGGTGGTGGGCGCGGCGGGCGTTAGCGGGTGAGCGGAGGAGGAGGCAGGTCATGGGTGAAATCATCTTGGTCGCGTTCGACGCGGTCCTCGCCAACAAGCTGCGGTCGCTGTTGACCATGCTGGGCATCGTCATCGGCATCGCCGCGGTCATCACCATGGTGGCGTTGGGCGAAGGGGCCCAGCGCTCGGTGGAGCAGCGCCTGAAGACGCTCGGGACGAACGTCCTGACGGTGCGCCCCGGACAGTCGTTCTCGGGAGGACTGGGCCGAGGCCAGGCGACGATGACCATCGACGACGCGGAGGCGCTGCGCACCAACGCAAAGCACATCCAGGCCGTGGCGCCGGAAATCGAGTCGCGCTTCCAGGTGGAGTACGGCGCGGGCAACGCGAACCTGTCGGTGGTGGGCACGTGGCCGGCCTACTTCACCATCAACGAGTCCAACATCGTGGCGGGCCGGCTGTTCACCGACGCGGAGGACCGGGGCCGTCGTCGCGTGGTGGTGCTGGGAGCGCTGGCGGGCGCGCAGCTCGGCCTGCGGGACTCCTCGGCATTGGTGGGCGAGACGGTACGCATCCGAGGCATCCCCTTCGAGGTCATCGGCGTGCTCGCGGAGAAGGGCTCGCAGGGCTTCGCCAACCCCGACGAGAGCCTCTACATCCCGCTGTCCACCGCGCAGTTCCGGGTGATGGGCAGCGACCGCATCCGCTCCATCGCCGTGCAGGCCGCCACCGACAAGGGCATGGATGACGCGATGGCGGAGATCGACCTCAAGCTGCGCCGGGAGCACCGGCTCCGCCCGGAGGAGCAGGCCGACTTCAACATCCGGGACCAGGCCTCGCTGCTCGCGACGGTGCAGGAGACGACGCAGACCTTCTCGCTGCTCTTGGCCGGCATCGCCGCCATCTCCCTGTTGGTGGGAGGCATCGGCATCATGAACATCATGCTCGTCTCCGTGACGGAGCGGACGCGCGAGATTGGTCTGCGCAAGGCGCTGGGAGCCACGGGCACGGACATCCTGCTCCAGTTCCTCGTCGAGTCCCTGGTGCTGTGTCTGGCCGGTGGCACGCTCGGCCTGGTGTTGGGCGTGGGTGGCGCGGCGGTGCTCCAGAAGCTCATGGGGTGGACCATGGTGGTGGCCCCCGAGGCCATCGTGGTGGCCATCGCCTTCTCCGCCTCCGTGGGCGTGTTCTTCGGCATCTGGCCCGCGCGACGTGCCGCGAGCCTGGCCCCCATCGAGTCGCTCCGCTACGAGTGACGCACGCGCCCGGGAGCACCACGACTCCCGGGCGTCACGACACGCTCATCGCCCGGGACGCATGCCCGGGTCCGCCTCGAACGCGGCGACGTCGTGGTAGTAGCGCTCCACTTCGGCGTGCGTGGACGCCTTCGTGAAGACCTCCGGACGTGGGTGGGCGATGGCGTCGAGGATGACCTCCACGGCCTCCTCGACGGGTTGGGCTCCGGGAAGCGCGCGTGAGTCCGGCCCGCCGCCCAGCGCGTTCGAACCGAACTCCGTGGCCACGACGCCGGGCATCACCACCGTGACGGAGATTCCCGGGTGCGTCTGGCGCAGCTCCAGCCGGAGACAGGCGCTCAGCGCGTTCAACGCGTGCTTGGCCGCGCTGTACGCCGAACGATGGGGCACGACGGGCAGGCGCCCCAGCGTGCTGGAGATGTTGAGAATCTGTCCCGCGTTGCGCGCCTGGAAGTGCGGCAGGACAGCCTGCATCCCGTAGAGCGCGCTGTGGACATTGTCGTGCCACATCGACTCCAGGTCCTCGTCGGTGAGCTCGGCCACGGAGCGGGTGATGCCGCGTCCGGCGTTGTTCACCCAGACGTCGATGCGGCCGAAGCGCTCCAGCGCCGCGTCGCGAAGCCGCTCCACCTGCGCGCGCGACGTCACGTCGGTGACGACGGCGAGCGAGTCGCGACCGGAGCGATTGGCGACGACCTCCAGCTCTGCCCGACGGCGAGCGGCCAGCACCAGCTTCGCCCCACGCGCTCCCGCCACGCGAGCCAGCCCCGCGCCAATGCCTCCACTCGCCCCTGTGATGACGATGACCTTGTCCATGCGTGTCCCCTCGTGACGCTCGCCTGTCGCGCGCCGCGGAATCTACCCGCCCGAAGCGGACCTGGAAGGGACTCTGTTCAATCGCGAGGACGCGGGCGCCATCCTGTCGACAGAGCGGCCCCGGCATGGGCACCGTGTTACCCTTCCCTTTCGTTCTCGCCTCGGGTCGCTCGCGCATGCCGTTCCGTCTCTTCTCCTTCTCGATGCTCATCGGACTCGGCGCGGTGCTGGGCCACCTGTACCTCTACCGACGGCTGGTCCGGGAGTTGGTGCGGAGTCGCGCGGCCCGCTTCGTGGCCATCGTCGTGCTCGGGCTTCTGACGCTGCTGCTGGGGATGCGGCGCACGCTGCTGGATGCGCTCCCGGAGGGACTGGAGCGCACCGTGACGGTGGCCACGTATACCTGGATGGGCGTGGCGCTCTGCCTGGTGCTCGCGCTCCTGGCCATGGATCTGCTGCGGGCGCTGGTCGGTCTGGGACGATGGGTCCGACGGCGGCGAGACACTGCCACCCTACCCGCGCTCTCGACCTCCGTTCAGGAGGCTCCATCACCCACCGAGCCACCCGTGG
The DNA here is from genome assembly GCF_013372595.1 of Myxococcus sp. AM011. Classification (NCBI taxonomy): domain Bacteria; kingdom Pseudomonadati; phylum Myxococcota; class Myxococcia; order Myxococcales; family Myxococcaceae; genus Myxococcus; species Myxococcus sp. AM011. The sequence continues at coordinate 44,797 of NZ_JABXEM010000034.1, read as the reverse complement.
ACGAGGAGCGCAGGAAGTTCCTCGGACGCGCGCTCGCGGGAGGCGCGGCGCTCGCGGGTGGAGGGCTGGCGTCGTACGGCCACTGGCGGGCGTTCGCACCGCCGCTGGTGACGGAGCTGGCCATCCGGATTCCCAGGCTGCCACGCGAGCTGGATGGGCTCTCCATCGTCCAGCTCACGGACATCCACGTGGGTCCGTTCATCGAGCGCCGCTACATGGACGAACTGGTGCGGCAGACGAATGCCCTCAAGCCGGACCTGGTCGCCATCACCGGTGACCTGGTGGACGGTGACGTGCCCACGCTGGGCGGCGCGGTGGCCGCGCTCCAAGGGCTGCGCTCCCGCTACGGCAGCTACTTCGTCACCGGCAATCATGACTACTACTCCGGTGACGAGGAGTGGACGGCGTTCCTCCAGTCGCTCGACATCCAGACGCTGCGCAACCGCCATGTGCGCGTCGGCGACGCGGGCGCCTCTCTGGACCTGGTCGGTGTTGACGACTGGAGTGGCTGGAGACGGAACAACCGGAAGGGCTACGACCTGGACCTGGCGCTCGCGGGACGAGAGCCGGACCGGGCGGCCGTGTTGCTCGCGCACCAGCCCGCGAACTTCAAGGTGGCCGCCGAGCGAGGGATGGACCTCCAGATTTCAGGCCACACCCACGGCGGGCAGCTCGTCCCGATGACGCTGTTCATCGGCTTCGCGTGGGAGCACGCGGCGGGGCTCTACCAGCACCAGGACTCGCATATCTACGTGAGCCGGGGCTGCGGCTTCTGGGGGCCGCCCATGCGCGTCGGCAGTCCCCCGGAGCTCGTCAAACTGGTGCTCACGACGTAGCAGGCTCACTTCGCGAGCGTGACGCGGGGCGTGTACCGCCAGAAGCGTTGGAGATGGCCACAGCCCTGGCAGGCCAGCTCCACCTGGAGCTCTCCACCGCGGGTCACCGTGGCGGGAACGACGGTCTTCATGGACTGCTCCGCGCGACCGCTGCATGCCCGGCACACGCCCACCGTCTGGACGAACTGCGCATTGCGCGTCACCACGCCGTCCTCGCAGTAGCCACACCACCAGACGTGATAGTCGACGGCGCCGCTCTGCTCCTGCCGGCGCTGTTCATCGTTCAAGTGGACGTCGTCCAGCTCTTCGTCGAGCAGCGTCCGCGCCTGGCCGCAGTGATTGCAGACCTCCAGCGCGGAGCGCTTCGGCACCGGGAGCACCAACGGGCGCTTCGATGAGAAGAAGAGGGCCGCAGCCACGCCCAGCCCCACCAGCAGGACGATGAACATGAGCGTCATCGGTACGGCTCCAGCTCCACGGAGTGCAGCGCCTTGCCCGTCAGGTCATGGATGGCGGCGGTCATCACGCCGCTATTCCCCTGGATGCGAACGCTGCCGAAGTACTGCTGCCCTTCCCACGGCGCCGCGTTCATCACCGTCGCTGGCCGATGCCACTTCACCTCCGGACCGAAGGTCTCATCGAGCGCGCTCGGACCGAACGTGCCCGCATTGAGTGGCCCCGCGACGAACTCCCAGAACGGGTCGAAGTCGCGGAAGCGCGCCCGGTCCGGGTGGAAGTGATGCATGGCCGGGTAGTGCACGTCCGCGGTGACGAACACCACGTTGCGCACCTTCCGCTCCTTCAAGAAGGACAGCAGCTCCGCCAGCTCCAACTCGCGACCCAGCGGCGAACCCGGGCCGTTGGCCCACGCCTCCATGATGTGAGCTCCGTCCGGAAGCTTCTCCGCCGGGACGATGAGCCCCAGCGGCATGCTCGTGGCAATCACCTTCCACGTCGCCCGTGACGCCGCCAGCGCCTGCTTGAGCCCATCGAGCTGCGCGCGTCCGAGGAACGCCGTCTCCGGCCCCTGCTGCTCCTGGCGATTGACGGAGTTCGGCGCCCGGAAGGCGCGCACGTCCGGGATGAACACGTCCAGCATCGGGCCCTGTGAGAGCTGGCGATGGATGCGTCCCTCGGCTCGCGCGGCGCCGCCCACGGGCGAGTACTCGAAGAACGCCTGACGCGCCCGAGCACCGAGCACCGCCTCGTCCGCGACCTGCGTGTAGCGGGCGTCACCTGCGAGGCTGCGCCCCGGATACCAGTTGTTGCGCACCTCGTGGTCATCCCACTGGTACGCGATGGGCACGTCCTTCGCGAGGGCCCGCAGGGACTCATCCAGGAAGTTGTAGGCGAAGTTCCCGCGCAGCTCCTCCAGCGTCTCGGCGACCTTCGACTTCGCGGGCGTCACGCGGTTGCGCCATACGCGCCCATCCGGGAGGACGACCTCTGGGAGTAGCGGGTTGTCCGCGTAGATGACATCGCCGACGTGAAGGAAGAAGTCGGGACGCAAGGCGTGCACCGCCGCGAAGCCCCGGTACCCGCCCCACTCCGGGTTGATGCCCCAACCCTGACCGCACACGTCCGCGCTCCACGCGAAGCACACGTCCCGGGCCGAGTCCGGTGACGTGAGGAACCGCCCACGCCACTCCTCGCCAGTCCCGCCGCCATCCTCCGCGAGCACTCGCACGAAGACCTCGCGCCCCGCCGGCAGGCCGGTGAGATCCACCACGCCGGTGTAGTCCGTGGCCTCGGTGAGCGCGGCGCCCTCAATGCGGTGCACGCCCTTCACGAGCCGGGAGTCCTCGCTCCACTCCACCACGAGACGCGAGGCCCGGTCCGCCTTGCCCCAGACGGTGACGGCGCCGGTGCGCACGTCTCCCAGCTGCGCGCCCAGTGGCAGCGACGGCCCGGGACGCGGCGCGCGAATCGGCCGCGTCGAGGCACACCCCGCGGCGGTGACGGCGAGCCCCTGGAGCACGGTTCGTCGAGTGAGGACAGTCAAGGGGCGCACGCTCCGAAGAAGGAACCAGCCTTCACACTATGGCCACTCCCGCCAGGCATCCAGCACCACCGCCGCCACCCGAAAGTCACGCGTTCTTCTTCGAGCACGTCGGCCACGGCGTGTTCCCGGAGGACGGCAGCGAGCGCTTCAACGTCATCAAGCGCAACGTGGCGCTGCTCACCCGACGTCCCCTGCCGGGCGAGGAGGTCCCCCCCTCCGACAATCAGCTCAACGACGTGCGGAACCGCACGCCGGCCAGCTCTTGGATCTGGCGACCGTGAACCACCCCGGCGGCGGCACCTACCAGACGCTCACGTTCAACATGCAGGGCGTCGCGGGGTGGAACGGGACCATCACCGACCTGCGCCTGGACCCGGTGTCGGGCGTGGGCATCGCGTTCGACATCGACTCGATTCGCGCGACGGGCCCCTAACGGTCCACGGGCACGACGCCGGGCAAGGTCCGGGTCGGGGGGACAGGGCCGCGCCTCCTCCACCCGTACCCCGAGTCACCGCCAGGGCTGGACGGGGGGCGAGACTCGGGGGGGACCGAGGGAGGCCGAATGCTTGGAGGGCAGGCTCGCCTGGCATGGGTGCTGGGAGCGGGACTTCGGGTATGCTTGCCGGGCTTTCGGACCCGTGAGGCCGGGTCCCACACGATGAGCGGACAGCAGGATGGATGGGGCCGGGGTCGACTCCCCAGGCCCGCTCGAAAGGTTCATACACATGAAGCGACTGGCACGAGTCGGTCTGGTGTTCGGAGTTCTCGCCCTGAGCGGCACGGTGGCCTGTAAAGGCGAAGAGGACGTCGGCAAGGCGGAGCGCATCAAGGGCAGCAATCACTTGAGCAAGAAGGAGTACAAGGAGGCCGCCGCGGCGTACGCGCTGTCGCTCCAGGCGGACCCCAAGCAGGAGAAGGTCTGGGAGAAGAAGGCGTTCGCCCACCTCCAGCTCGGGGAGACCGACAAGGCCAGCGAGGCCGTCCTGAAGATCCTCGAGATGAAGACCACGCCGGCGGAGAGGGCCGAGACATACCGGACGCTCGCCAGCATGAACATGCAGGGCGGCGCCACGGAATCGGCCGAGAAGTACTTCAACGAGGCCCTGAAGCTGGAACCGAAGGACGATGCGTCCCTCGGGTGGATCGCGGAGATCTACGCCCAGCGCGGTGGCGCGCGCTCCATGGCGGCGCCCATCGTCAAGGCCGACCTGGAGAAGTCGCTCAACTATTACGACCAGGTCATCGCCATCAACCCCAACCACGCCAACACGTACCTCAACAAGCGCGTGGTGATGGGCCGCCTCATGGAGTACGAGCGGCAGCAGAAGGAGATGGCGCTGTCGGAGGCCGCCGAGAACGCGAAGGACCCGGCCGTCGTCGCCGAGGCGAACGCCCGCGCCGCCGAGCACCAGAAGCGCATGGACGACTTCCAGGTCCAGTTCGCGGACATGACCAAGAAGTTCAGCGAGGCGCAGAAGGCCACCAAGGCCCAGGCCGCGGCGGGCACGCCGTAGTCCCCTCGCCTTCCTGAAGCTCCAGGGCCTGGAACCGCGCACCGGTTCCAGGCCCTTCTTCTTTTCTAGGCCAGCAGAAGCGTTTCCTGGGCGTCACGCGGTGATTCCGTCGTGCCCCGGGGGCACCGCGCGCATTACGCTGGGGCCTCAAACTTCACAGGGAGGCTCGTGTATGGACGTGCGCGCGGCGGTGGCGCTCGAGGCAGGAAAGCCGTTGAGCATCGAGACGGTTCACCTCGAGGGGCCCAAGGCGGGAGAGGTGCTCATCGAGCTGAAGGCCACCGGCATCTGCCACACGGACGAGTTCACGCTCTCCGGGCAGGACCCGGAGGGGCTGTTCCCCGCCATCCTCGGGCACGAGGGCGCGGGCGTGGTGGTGGACGTGGGGCCGGGCGTGACGACGCTGCGCAAGGGCGACCACGTCATCCCGCTGTACACGCCGGAGTGCCGGCAGTGTAAGTCGTGCCTGTCGCGCAAGACGAACCTGTGTACCGCCATCCGCGCGACGCAGGGCAAGGGGCTGATGCCGGACGGCACCAGTCGCTTCCGGCTGGGCAAGCAGAGCGTGCACCACTACATGGGCACGTCGACCTTCGCGCAGTTCACGGTGCTGCCGGAGATAGCGGTCGCGAAGATTCGCGAGGACGCTCCGTTCGACAAGGTCTGCTACATCGGCTGCGGCGTGACGACGGGCATCGGCGCGGTGGTGTACACGGCGAAGGTGGAGGCGGGCGCGCGCGTCGTCGTCTTCGGGCTCGGTGGAATCGGCCTCAACGTGGTGCAGGCCGCGCGCATGGTGGGCGCTGACCAGATTGTCGGCGTGGACATCAACCCCGCGCGCAAGGCGATGGCGGAGAAGTTCGGCCTCACCCACTTCGTCAACCCGAAGGAAGTCGAGGGGGACCTGGTGCCCTACCTCGTCAACCTGACGAACGGCGGCGCGGACTACAGCTTCGAGTGCATCGGCAACGTGAACACGATGCGCCAGGCGCTCGAGTGCTGCCACCGGGGCTGGGGCGAGAGCATCGTCATCGGCGTGGCGGGAGCCGGGCAGGAGATCAAGACGCGGCCGTTCCAGCTCGTCACGGGGCGCGTGTGGAAGGGCAGCGCGTTCGGTGGCGCGCGGGGCCGCACGGACGTGCCCCAGATTGTCGACTGGTACATGAACGGGAAGATCAACGTCGACGACCTCATCACCCATACGCTGAAGCTGGAGGACATCAACCAGGGCTTCGACCTGATGCACCGGGGCGAGTCCATCCGCAGCGTGGTGAAGTACTCATGACGGCGGCCCCCACACTGCTGAGCCAGCACCGCTGCTTCGACGGCACCGTCGGCTTCTACAAGCACGGGTCCGAGGCGTGCGGGGGTGAGATGCGCTTCGGCGTCTTCGTTCCGCCGCAGGCGCGGGAGCGCAAGGTGCCGGTGCTCTACTACCTCGCCGGCCTCACGTGCACGGAGGACACCTTCCTCATCAAGGGAGGTGCGCAGCGCGTGGCTTCCGAGCTGGGGTTGATGCTGGTGGCCCCCGACACCAGTCCGCGCGGCGCGGGTTATCCCGGCGAGGATGCGGCGTGGGACTTCGGCGTGGGCGCGGGTTTCTACCTGGACGCCACCCAGGCGCCCTGGTCCGCGCGCTACCGCATGGGCACGTACGTCACCCGGGAATTGCCCGCGCTCATCACCGAGCACTTCCCCGCCCGGGAGGACCGCCAGGGCATCTTCGGGCACTCCATGGGAGGCCATGGCGCGCTGGTGTGCGCGCTGCGCAATCCGGGGCGCTACCGTTCCGTGTCCGCCTTCGCACCCATCGTCGCGCCCATGCGCGTGCCCTGGGGACAGAAGGCGTTCAAGGGCTATCTGGGCGAGGACACGGCCACGTGGCGCGAGTACGACGCCACGGAGCTCATCCGCTCCGCGAAGACGCGGCTTCCCCCGCTGCTGGTGGACCAGGGCACGGGCGACAAGTTCCTCCAGGAGCAGCTCAAGCCGGAGCTGCTGAAGGAGGCCTGCGACGCCACGGGGCAGCCGCTCACGCTGCGCATCCATGATGGGTATGACCACGGCTACTACTTCATCTCCACGTTCATGGAGGACCACCTGCGGCACCACGCCGCGGCGCTGAACGCATAGCCTCGCGGACAGCTCGTGGGGGCTCGGAGACAGAGACGTCCGAGCCCCCGCGAGCGAGCCCGTCTGTCTGCTCGTCGGCATTCGCGCGAACCCTCGCGCCCGGCTTTGACGACCCTTTCGTCGAGGCATAGGGTGGGAGATCCGCTGGAGGGTCAGGCGATGACGGGTGCACTTCCATCCACGACGACATCGTCCGGCACGGGGCGCCTGAACCGGCCCCGCCGGCTCGCGGTCGAAGCGCTCGGCTGCGGGCTGCTCGTGGTGGCACTCGAGGGCGCCCACCACGGCGCGGAGCACCTGGGTGTGAGCGCCACCGACGGGCGCCTCTTCATGTCCCTGGCCGCGGGCGCCGTCCTCGCCTGCCTCACGCTGGTGCTCCAGCCGTTGTCCGGGGCGCACTTCAATCCCGCCCTCACCTTCGCGGACGCGCTGGAGGACGGCACGCCGTGGAAGGACGTGCCTCGCTACGTGCTCGCCCAGCTCGGCGGGGGTCTGGTCGGACGGCTGGTGGCGCATCTCATGTGCGGCGAGCCCCTGCTCATCGCGACGCGCGCGCCTTCCGCCAGCTCCTCCCAGTTCCTCACGGAGCTGGTCGCCACGTTCGGCCTGCTGGTGGTGGTGCGAGGGTGCGTGCGCGGCCGTCCGTCCGCCACGCCCCTGGTCGTCGCCAGCTATGTCGCCGCCACCGTCTGGTTCACCGATTCACGCTCGCTCGCCAATCCCGCGCTCATCCTCGCGCGCGCGGTGAGCACCCGCGCCAGTGCCCTGCATGCGATGGATGTCGAGTCCTTCGTCGCCGCGCAGATGCTCGGCGCCACGCTCGCCGTGCTGCTCTTCCGTTGGCTGATGATGCCCACGGAGAAACCCGCGCGCCGCCCCTGGCGCGTCATCTTCCAATGCTCGCGCCCCACCGTGGCCGAGCAGGCCGTCACCGTCTTCAATGGCCTCTCCGCGGGGGACCGGGCTCGGGCCACGGTGGATGGCGCCGCAGGTGAAGGCGATGCGCACGGGCCGCCGCCGCTCGTGGTGCGACTCATCCTGCCCGGTGAGGAGGCGCCGCCACTGGTAGGCGGGGGCACCTCCTGGCGGGTGTCCGTGAGCGAAGACGGGACTCCGGACGCCATGCAGCGCCTCCGGGCATCGCTGCGAGAACCCATCCAGCATCTGTTGCGTGAGCGGGGATGGTCCCGGCTGCATGCCGTCGGCGACGCCGCGCGCGAGGCGCCGCGCCACACCACTTGAAGACTTCGCTCCACGAAGGAGAGGCACCCCCTTGATGGAAGGACTTCCGCCGGCCGTTGCGTGGCCGCCGCTCGAGACGTTGATGCGCTTGACGCTGGCCTTGGGGGTGGGCCTGTTCGTGGGGTTGGAGCGTGAGTGGCGTGGCAAGGAAGCCGGCTTGCGCACCTTCGGCTTCGCATCGCTGCTGGGTGCCATGGGCGGGCTGCTGGGCACTCCGTTCGCCATCACCGCGGTGGCCCTGCTGGGCGTGTTGGTGGGCTTCCTGAACTGGCAGTCGCTGCGCGCGAACGAGGGCGCGGAGCTGACCACCTCCGCCGCGCTGCTCGTCACCGGCTTCACGGGAGTGCTGTGTGGCCTGGGGCATGTGGTGACGCCCGCGGCGGTGGCCGTGACGAGCGCGGGGTTGCTCACGTGGAAGGAGCGGCTGGCGGGCTTCAGCAGCAAGATCACCGCAGAGGAGCTGCGCTCGGCCATCCTGCTGGCCATCCTCGCCTTCGCCATCTACCCGGTGTTGCCGACCGAGCCCGTGGACCCCTGGGGGCTCATCGTGCCTCGCGTCGCGTGGGTGACGGTCATCCTCGTCGCGGCGATGGGGTTCGTGAACTACGTGTTGCTCAAGCTCTTCGGCACGCGCGGCGTGGAGGTGACGGGGTTCCTGGGCGGACTCGTCAACAGCACCGTCACGGTGACGGAGCTGGCCCATCGCGTGAAGGAGACGGACGGACGGCTCCAGGACGTCGCGTACCGAGGCGTCATGCTGGCCACGGCGGCGATGGCGCTGCGCAATGCCGTCCTGCTCGGCATCCTGTCGTATCGCGCGATGGTGAACTCCGTGGTGCCGCTCTCGCTCATCCTGCTGTCGAGCATGGGGCTCGCGCTGGTGAGGGTTCGCCAGGCCCCGAGCAGCGCGGGCGCCGCGCCGTCGTTGCCCCTGGAGAGCCCCTTCTCGCTCAAGTCCGCGCTCAAGTTCGGCGCGATGTTGCTCTTCTTCCAGGTGGTGGGCACGGTGGGACAGAGCCTGTTGGGCCACGCGGGTTTCTATGCGGTGAGCGCGCTGGGAGGACTGGTGTCGAGCGCGTCGGCGGTGGCCTCGGCCGCGTCACTGAGTTCACATGGGTCGCTGTCACCGACCACCGCGGGAGTCGGCGCCACCATCGCGTCACTCGCGAGCGCCGCCGTCAGCTTCGTGGTGGTGGCACGCGTCTCCGGGCAACGGGCGCTCACCGTGCGACTGGGCTGGGCGCTCGGCGCGGTGTTCGCCCTGGGACTGGCCGGGGCCTTCGTCCAGACCCGAATCGGCGCGCTGCTCCCTTGAGCCTTGGGGGGAGTCGGTCCGTGGCTAGCGACGCTTGCGCGAGCCGCCTCCGAACAGCGCGAGGAGGATGCCGCCCGCCAGCGCGGCGCCACCGCCAGCGATGTACAGCGTGGTGTTCTCGCTGTACTTGCCCGTGATGACCTGCGTCGCGCGCTCGGTCAGCGACTCGCGCGCATTCAGCCCCGTCCACAGCAACACGCCGCCCGCGACGGCGAGCATCACTCCCACCAACCGGATGATTCCCACGGAGACTCCTCGAGTTGAACCGTGAGCGTTATAGCGCTCCGGGAAGCCCCTCGGTGGAAATGAGGGGCGGTGTGGCGTTGGGGATGGGCATCCCGACGGGTGAGGCCTACTCCTGCACGGACGACTGCGCCGGCTGCTTGGGCTGCTTCGCCAGGTCCATGAGCTTCCTCATCCGGGTCGCCGTGTCGTCCTCGGGAAGGATGCCGGCCTGCTCCGCGATGGAGTCCGCCGCCTTCTGCTGCCGTGCCCTCTGCAGTCCGGCCACTGCTTCGCGGTCGGGCAGGTTGGGCCCGAGTTCCCCCACGACGGCGGCACGAATCTTCATCGCGGCGCCCGCCACCACCTGCGCGTTCTGGAAGATGGAGCCCTGCGCCTCGGGCCTCGACGTGCCGGTGCCGTAGGCGGACACCACGCCACTGCGAAGCGTGAAGGCCTTCATCGAGACGAGCTTCCCGCCACTCGTCCCCACCGCGTCCTCCAGCATGACATGCGGAAGGATCCACACATCCGGAGAGATGCCCTTCTCGCGGGCGGCGGAGATGCGCTCCTCGTCCGACGCACCGACTCGCGTCGCGCTGCCAGACAGGCCCGTCACCGCCACGATGCGCAACAGCGGGTCGGCGGAGAGTTCGCGCCGGAGAGATTCGTCGAACTGCTTCCGGTCGAGTGACTTGGAGAGCGCTTCGGCGACGGTCGTCTCGAACACGGCGACCTGGATGGGAGCCTGAGGCGAGCGCCGAGGCGCTTCGGCGATGGCCTTGGCGTAGTCCTCATTCTCACGCTCCCTCGCGTCGATACGAGCCTGCTCCGCCGGGTCGGAGCTGCGTACGGTCGTCTTGCCGTCGAGTCCCGTCGAGGTCGTGGTCATGGTCATGCCCGCACAACCGGCGAAGGCGAACACAACGAGGGCTGAAACGAGGGCGCGCGAATACATGTCATCTCCGGGGGCTGAGCAGGATGCCTGGCCGAGGACACCGAAGGTCCATCAGCACGGCACGCTCGGGACGACGTCCCCGGGGAAAAATTCACTCGCGACGCGCCCTGCGCTCCCGGTCTGGTGATTTCCATCTGACGCGCGGATGCGCGCGAACTCCGGACCTCAGCGCTTCGCGAGCTCACGCTCCGTCCGAATCTGCCTGCGGACGCAGGGATGCAAGCGAACGCTGACCCTCAGCGCTTCATACGCGGATGGTGGCCGACACGCGGATTCGCGCAACACCGAACCTCAGCGCTTCGCGCGCACCTTCCGCACATGGCGGCCGACGCGAGGATGCGAGCGAACGCCGAACCTCAGCGCTTCGCGCGCCCCTTCCCCTTACCTGCCGACGTCGACGATTTGGATGCCTTGGCGGGGCGCTTCGCCTGGCTCGCGGGCGACTTCGCCTTTGAGGCAGTAGCCTTCACGGGCTTTGCCTTCAGCGCTTTCGCCTGGGACTTGGACGCCGAGACCTTTGGAGCCTTCGCCTTGGCCACCTGGGTCGTGGACGCCTTCGTCTTGGGCGACTTGGCATTGGACGCCTTGGTCTTCGGCGGCTGGGCCTTGGGCGACTTGGCGCGTGACGGCTTCGCGGGCGTCAGCGTGGGGGACTTCTTCCCCACCGCCTTCGGTTTCGCGGTCGAAGTGCCCGACGCCACACGGGGCGCAGCCTTCGGTTTCGCGCTCGGAGTGCGCGACGCCGACGTGGCATCAGACATCGCCTTCGGTTTCGCGCTCAGCTGACGCGACGCCGAGGCGACCTTGGACGCCGCCTTCGTCGAGGCAGCGCTCGAGGTCGCCGTGGCCACACCGCGCTTGACGGCGGCCGCGCGCTTCACACGAGCTGGTGCCTTCTCGGGCGCCGACGTGACGCTCTCGGGTCCTGACTGAGTGGAGACCACGGCGGGCCGAGCCACCGGCGACTGGGCCGCAGGCGGAGCGATGACCGTTTCAGCCGGAGTCGGCAAACGCTCGGGCGGCTTCGAAGGAACCTCCACCGTCCGCGCCGCCACCACCTCGGGCGTCGAACGCGCGACGGGCTCCAGTTGCTCGCGAACCGGCGGCTTCGCTGGAGGCTCGGGCGGAACGGAAGGCTGCCAGTTCTCCGGCGCGAACTCGGGCTTCACCTCGGCGGGCGGCTTCGGAGGCACGATGACGGACGCGGGGCGGTTGAAGCGAGAATCCTTCGACGAAGGCTTGCCTCCATGTCCGCCATGCCCGTGCCGCGACTGCGGCTGCGAAGGCCGGCCACCCTTCTTCGGGGGCTGGCCCTGCGAGGCCAACGCACGCAGCCGGTCAAACCCGGGATGCGGTGACGACCCCGCGATCTCGCTCGCGTCAGGCTCCGACCACGTCGGCGTGGCAGGCACCTCGGGCACAACCTCCTCGCGGACTTCCTGTGCCTCCTGCACGGGAACGCTGCTCACATCCGAGCCCGCCCCCTGCTCCGGCCGCACGAACATCCGTCGCTTCGGCCCCTGCGCATCCCCCGCGGACCGAGGACCGGATTGCGTCTTCGCCGCGTCGTCCTTCCAGGGCTTCTTGAACGTGGGCTCGCCGCGCGAAGGCACGGCGGCCTCTTCTCGACGCCCTTCTCGCACGAAGCGCCCTCGAGGACGCGACGGTTCCTCACGCGCGGCCCAGGAACGAGCCGGTGCGCCCTTGCTCGTGTCGCGCTCCCACTGTCCCGGATTGCCCGGCTTGGGCTTGCCATACGGCAACTGCTGCTCGCGAGCCTCGGGGCGACGACGCGCGGCCGCGCCGCCCTCATGGCGCGTCAACGGCGCCTCGCCCTCGAACTGGAGCGCGTCGAAGTCGATCTTCCGCGCCGTCGGGTTCGCCGACAGCAGCCGCACGCGGAGCTTCTGTCCCACGCGCACGCGCCGCCCGTTCGGATACACCAGCGAGTGCGTCTGCTTGTCCAGCTTCGAGCCCGGCCCCAGCGTCTCCGCCTTCACCAGACCCTCGACGTGCTCGGCGTCCAGCTCGACGAAGAACCCGAAGTCGGTGATGGCCGCCACGGTGGCCGCGAACTCCTCGCCGACCCGGTCCTTCATCATCAGGGTCGCGTAGAAGGACACCACCTCCCGCTCCACCTGCATGGCCGCGCGCTCCCTGTCGGAGCACTGCATCGCCATGTCCTCCAGCTTCTCCTCCTCGCGGTCCAACATCGCCAGCGACGGCTTGCGTCCCTGTCGTGCCCAGTGCGCCTTCAACAACCGATGCACCAACAGGTCCGGATAGCGCCGGATGGGCGAGGTGAAGTGCAGGTAGTGCTCCGCCGCGAGCCCGTAGTGGCCCACCTTCGACGGCGTGTACACGGCCTGCATCATCGAACGCAGCAGGAGCTGGTTCAGCGCCCGCTGCTCCGGGTGACCCGCGAGCTGACTGATGAACGCATCCAGTTCCTTCGAGGACACGCCATCATCGATTTGCAGCTTGAAGCCATACGCCTGCGCCAGCGCCCCGAAGGCGGCCAGCTTCTCCGGGTCCGGCTCGCCATGGAACCGGTACACCGTGGGCAGGCCCTCGTCCTGGAAGAAGCGCGCCACCGCCTCGTTGGCGGCGAGCATGCACTCCTCGATGAGCCGGTGGCTGTCCTTGCGCTCGCGCTTGTCCATGCGCTCGGGCAGGCCATCCTTGCCCAGCACCACCTTGTGCTCGGGAATGTCGAAGTCGATGGCGCCCCGCTCCTTGCGCATCTTCATCAGCGCGCGGGCCAGCGACATCATCTTCTCGAAGTGCGGCTTGAAGGCATCACGGTGCGGCACGCTCTTGCCATCAAGGACGTCCTGCACCTCGTTGTACGTGCAGCGCGCCGCGCTGCGCATCACCGCCGGGTACAACGTGGACGAGCGCCGCTGGCCCTGGGCGTCGAACGTCATGTCCGCCACCATGCACATCCGGTCTTCGTCCGGCTTCAGGGAGCAGATGCCGTTGCTGAGCCGCTCCGGCAGCATGGGCAGCACGCGGTCCGGCAGGTACACGGACGTCGCGCGGCGCAAGGCCTCCGCATCCAGCGCGCTGCGCTCACGCACGTAGTGCGTCACGTCCGCGATGGCGACCACCAACCGCCAACCGCCCGCGAGGTCCTCCACGTACACCGCGTCGTCGAAGTCGCGCGCGTCCTCACCGTCGATGGTGACCAACTGCATCGAGCGCAAATCCTTGCGCTCCTCCCCGCTCGCCTCCTCCGCCGACACCGTCACGGCGTAGCGGTCCGCCTCGTCCATGACCTCCGGAGGGAACTCATCCGAGAAGCCCTGCGAGTAGGCGATGCCAATCACCTCGGAGCTCGGAGTCCCCGGCTTGCCGAGCGAGCCGGCCACTTCGCCGAAGAGCCCGCGCCCCGGCTCCAACAGGTTCGCGCCCACGCCCAGGCGCACCTTCACCAGATCCCCCTCCTGCGCCATCTGCGTCTGAGGCACGCGGATGGGACCGGGAAGGCTGGTGTCGGTGGGCAGCACCAGCGCGTGGCGGCCCTGCGTCGTGTAGACGCCTACCGCCAGTTCGCGGCGACGGTCGACGACGCGCACCAGGCGCCCCTCGTACCGGCCGGGCCGACCCGCCACCTCCACCACCACCCGGTCATTGTCGAGCGCGCGCTGCGCCTCGGCCGGGGGCAGGAAGATGTTCTCGCCCTCCCCTCCCACGGGATGCACGAAGCCGAAGCCGTCGCGGTGGACGTGGAGGACGCCCTCCACCGTGTCCAGCACCTCGCCGAAGGCCGGGCGACGCGGGCCTCGATGGCCGAAGCGCTCACGGCCCTCTTCACGGCGTGAAGAACCCTGCTTGTTGAAGTCACGGCGCTCGCGCCCTCGGCCGCCGTCCGTGCGGCCGGAGTCGCGTGCGCCACGGGCGTCGGGAGCACGGCCCTTGAAGCCGCCTTCCTGGCCTCGAGCACCATGGCCCGTGAGGCGCTCGCGCGTGGGGGGGTCCTGAGGACGGGCCCGCTCATGACGGGGCCGGGGATCCGCATGCACGGCGGCGACCTCCGGCACGACAGGCGGAGGCACGGGCGGGCCGCCGTCAGGGGGAGGACCGGGGCGCAGGAAGCGCTTGCCCTCTTTGACGGCCTGGCCTTGGCGTACCAGCTCCCGGAGGGAGCGCTTGAGCTCGGTCTGCTGGCCAGGGTGCAGGCCCGCGAGTCGCAGGAGCTCCTTGATGCCCAGCGGGTGGTCGGCTTCGGAGAGGATCTGCTGGAGAAGGTCTGAAGAAATGCTCACGGTGGGGTCGCGGCTCGGCCGCTACGGGAACGGGTAAGCCCGAAGCGGCCGGGCGGGAACCCCCCGGCAACCGACTGCTTCCCGGAGCCTTCCTCCGGGAAGCGACGTTCTTCAGGGCTTGACCGTGACGTTGATCTTGAAGGAGCGATCCACCAGGCCCGGCGTCAGCGCCTTGGCCAGGAAGAACTCCACCTCGAAAGTCCCCGGGTTACGGGGAGTGAAGAAAAACTCGCGGGTCGCCGGACCGCCGCTGGGAACCGGCTCGAAATTGGCTTCGCGCAGGCCCACGCGCTTGGCCGCCGTGGGCTCGATGGCCCAGGTGAACCCAGGCTGCTCGGGCAGGCGCACGGTGAGGCCGTGGTTGAGCCTCACGTCCACGGACGTGGGCACCTCGCCCTCGATGTGGACCATCTCCATCTCATCGCGAGACACCGCGCGCGCTTCCGACGGCCGCGGCTCCACGTTCTCCGCGATGATGCGACCACCCCAGCCGGAGAGCTTGTCCACCACGCCCATGACCTGCAGCGTGTGGCCCACGTTCTTGCGCAGGCTCTTCACGGCGGCCTTCCCCTCGATGAGGAAGGACACCTGCTGGCGGGTGCCGCCGTTGGAGACGACGAGGATGAACTCCTCGCCGTTCATCTCCAGATTTCCGCGCACGGCCGCGAAGCCCTTGATGCCCGCGCCCATGCCGGCCGCCGTCACCATGGAGACCTCGCCGGGCGACAGGTAGCGCAGCCGGGGCTCGGTGTCCGCGGGCGGCGCCTCGACGACTTCCGCCTCCGGCTTCTTGGCGGAGTACTTGCGCACGTCCACCACGCCGCCGTGGTTGGTCGTCTTGCGGATCATCCCGCTGACGGAGACCTTGTGATTCACGTAGGCCGGGAGGACCTCCTGATCCGGCCCCTGGAGCAGGAAGGTGAGCTCTCGCTTGTCGCGTCCCACCACCACCAGGTTGGGCATTTCGTTGAGGACGACCAGGCGGCCCTTGAGGCTGCCCTCGCCCATCACGCCACGGCCCTCTCCGGCGGTCAGCAGCTGCTCCATTTCACGCTTGGTGAGCGGCTCGCCCGGGGGCGGCAGCTTGGTGGCGCGCGGCTTCGGCTTCTCCACGGCGGGCACCGCGGGAGCGGAGGACTTGGAGCCCTTGCCCGACGCGCCCTTCGTCCCAGCGGGAGTCTTCGCGGCGGGAGCGGCGGCCTGCTTCGCCGTGGCGGACTTCGCCGCGGGAGCGGGCTTCGCCGCTGACTTCTTGGAAGGCGCCTTGTCAGCGGCCTTCTCCTTCTCGACAGCCTTGTCCTTTTCGACGACCTTCTCCTTGTCGGGAGCGGTCTCGACGGCCGCCTTCTTCGATGAACCCTTCACGCCCTTCGCTACTGACTCCGCGACCGCCTTCACCACCTTCGTCGTCGAAGTAGCGACCCGCTTGGACGCGTTCTTGATCAGGTCCAGCCGGGCGGATTTATCCTTCTTCGCGGCGGACTTCGCGCCAGTCTTTCCAGCGGGAGTCGCCTTCTTGGCCCCGGACTTGGGCTTGGCCATCGACGCTGTCTCCTTGAGAGTTCCCGTGTACTTTCAACGGGTTGCCACGCCACCCCCAGGAGGACTGGCAGGCTTCGCGATGATTGAAGCTTGTAACGATGATCAGGTGGGCTGTCAAACTAACACTTGATTTTCTCTCGGACTTTCGGTGCGAACCGGGCTGAAGATGACGCTCATGAACGACGCCGCGACGCTGCTTCCGGAAGACGAGGCCCGAGCCCGGGTTCTGGCCCTGGCCACGCCCCTGTCCGCCGAGTGGCTGGCCCTCGATGATGGCCTGGGCCGGACGCTCGCGGAGGACGTGCTCGCCCAGCGGACGCTGCCACCCTGGGACAACTCGGCGATGGACGGCTACGCGGTGCGCGCCGAGGACCTGGCGGGCCCGCTGCCGGTGAGACTGCCGGTGTTGGAGACCGTCTACGCGGGAGGCACGCCACGCCAGGAGGTCCGCCCGGGCACCTGCGTGCGGATCATGACCGGCGCTCCCCTCCCCCAGGGCGCGGACGCCGTGGTCATGCGCGAGCGGGCCCGGCCGGTGCCGGACGGGGGCGCGGATCAGGTGGACATCCTGGAGGCCGTGGAGCCGGGCCAGCACGTGAGGCCTCGGGGCGAGGACGCGAAGGAAGGGGCGCTGCTGCTCGCCCGGGGCACGCCGCTGGGCATCCCCGAGCTGGGGATGCTCTGGGCCCAGGGCATCCTGTCCGCGCCCGTCCCACGCGCCCCCCGGGTGGCCATCCTCTCCACCGGCGACGAGCTGTGCCGCGCCGACGAGCCGCCCCGGGGCCGCATCGTCGACACCAACGCCCCGTCCCTGGCCCTGGCGGTCCGCCGCGCGGGAGGGCAGCCGTCCCTGTTGGGCATCGCCCAGGACACCCGCGACTCCGTGGGGGAGTTCCTGGCGCGGGCCCAGGGCTTCGACGTGGTGCTCACCAGCGCGGGCGTGTCCGTGGGCGAGCGCGACTACGTGAAGGAGGTCCTCGCCGCCATCGGCGTGCAGCAGCACCTGTGGCGCGTGGCCATCAAGCCCGGCAAGCCGTTGGTGGTGGGCAAGCGCGGCAGCACCCTGTTCTTCGGGCTGCCCGGCAACCCCACCTCGTCGCTGGTGACGTTCGAGCTGTTCGTCAGGCCGGCGATCCGCCGACTGCTCGGCCACCTGGACGTGGAGCCCGCGCGGGTTCCCGGGCGCCTGGACGGTCGGCTGTCCAAGCCTCCGGGGCTGGCGCATTTCGTCCGGGTGACGGCCGCCTGGAGGGATGGCAACCTCTGGGCCCGCCCCCTGGCCACGCAGACGTCGGGCGTGCTCCGTTCAGCGGCGGCGGCCACGCATCTGCTGCACTTTGGCCGGGAAGCCAGCAGCTTGTCTCATGGGGACGCGGTGGAATTGCTACCGCTCTCCTGGGGGGCTTGAGAAACCGGAGTCGCCCGTCGTGCATCTCTTCGGGTGAACGTCAGGTGAGTCCGCCTTGACTTGCGCTCATGGGGGCACCTAACAGGGTGCTTCGCATCTGGAGACTGAAACAACATGTCGGACATTCGCTCACCCCAGGTTCTTCCGACCCGTAAGCCCACGCAGCACCTCGAGCGGTTCTCGGAAGCGGAAATCCCCACGCAGCGGGGTCCCTTGCGGACCATCGTGTTCAGGGACCGCCGCAATGGCCGGGAGCACGTGGCGCTGGTCGCGGGCAACGTGTCGGGCGTGGAGGGGGTGCCGGTGCGAATCCACTCCGAGTGCCTGACGAGCGAAGTCTTTGGCAGCCTGAAGTGCGACTGCCGCGAGCAGTTGGACCGGGCGCTGGACTTCATCACCCAGCAGAAGCTGGGCGTGGTGCTGTACCTGCGTCAGGAGGGCCGGGGCATCGGCCTGGGGAACAAGATCAAGGCGTACGCCCTCCAGGCCAAGGGGCTGGACACGTACGAGGCGAACCGTCAGCTCGGCTTCGCGGATGATTTGCGCAGCTACGACATCGCGGCGGAGATGCTGCGCTCGCTGGACGTACGCTCGGTGGACCTCATCACCAACAACCCCCTGAAGATCGCGGGGATGGTGGAGGAAGGCATTCCCGTCCTGCGTCGAATCCCTTCCCGGACCGAGCACAATCCGCATAACCTCGACTATTTGAGGACGAAGCGCGAGCGTACGGGGCACCTGATTGAGCTCTTCGCCGAGGACGACGACACGGAAGCCAAGGCCGGCTGAGAAGACGCCAGCGCGGCGGCGCAACGCCGTCGTGCGCAATCAGGCCCGCGTGCCCTTCGAGGTGCGCTTCTGGGGAGTGCGAGGCTCCATCCCCTCCCCCGGTCCGCAGACCAGGCGCTATGGCGGCAACACGCCGTGCGTGGAGGTGCGGTGTGGGGACGAGCTGCTGATCTTCGACCTGGGCTCGGGAGCGCGGGCGCTGGGCGATTCGCTGCTCACGCCGGGCGCGGGTCCGGTGCGCGGCAACATCTTCATCTCGCACTACCACTACGACCACCTGCAGGGCCTTCCCTTCTTCGCGCCCATCTTCATCCCGACGAGCGAGCTGACCGTGAACGGTCCGTCGCGCAACGGGCGCACCACGCGGGAGCTGCTGAGCGGGCAGATGGTGCAGCCCTACTTCCCGGTGACGGCGGAGGGAGCCTTCCGCGCGAAGCTCACCTACCGCGACTTGTCACCGGGTGGGACGCTCCAGATTGGCCCGGCCGAGGTGCGGTGGCTGGAGCTGAACCACCCAGGAGGCAGCCTGGGGTACCGCGTGGAGTGCGGGGGTCGCTCCGTGGTGTACGCCACGGACGTGGAGCACGGCAGTGAGTTGGACCCGGTGATGTTCGAGTTCGCGCGCGGCGCGGACCTGCTCATCTACGATTCCATGTACACGGAGGACGAGTACCACGGCCGCTGTGGGCCGGCGCGCACGGGCTGGGGCCACTCCACGTGGCAGGCCGCCGTGGCCGCCGCGGATGCCGCGCAGGTGAAGACGCTGGTGCTCTTCCACCACGACCCCGGGCGCGACGACGCGGCCATGGACAAGCTGCTGCGGCAGGTGCGCAAGCATCGCCCGGAGGCCATCGCCGCCAAGGAAGCGATGGTCCTCAAGCTGTAGCCGCGCGACGTGGACGCGGCCTCAGGCGCCGCGCCACGACACCGCGCGCTTCACCGCCTCGCGCAGCCCGACGAAGGGCAGGCGCTCCAGCGCGGTGGGCACGTCCACCCACTCGAAGGCCTCGTGCTCGGGCCCCAGACGGACCTCGGCGTCCGGCGGGGCGTGCACGGCGAAGGCGCTCTCCTCGGCGATGACGGGAGGCAGCGTCTCGCCGATGGCGAAGGAATGGCGGTAGGCCAGGTCCTCCGTGGGGAGCCGCAGGCCCGTCTCCTCCTCCAGTTCGCGGCTGGCGGCCTGGGCAGGTGACTCCCCTACTTCAACGCGGCCGGTGAGGATCTGCCAGAAGCCGCCGCGCTCGGGGCGACGTCGCCCGAGCAGCACGCGCGCCTCCGGACCGTGGCCTCGGACGACGGCGATGCTGACGGTGCGCAGGGGCGGCGGCGCATCCACGCGCTCGCTGTCGAACACCGCGCAGAAGCTCCGGGCGAGCGCCTCTTCCACGTCGGGGACGGGGACCGGGCTGCCACGCTCGCGCTGCATGGACGTGACGCCGGCCTCGCGGATTCCACAGGGCACGATGAAGCGGAAGTGCTCCATCTTCGTGTTCACGTTGAGCGCGAAGCCGTGCGTCGTGAGCCACCGGGACAGGTGGACACCGATGGCGGCGATCTTCCGCGTGTCGGGCGCGCCGTCTTCACCAATCCAGACACCGGGCCACTTGGGGATGGGGCCCGCGGTGATGCCCCACTCGGCCAGCACCTCCATGATGGAGCGCTCCACGTCGCGCACGTAGCGGCGGACGTCGCGGCGCGACTCCGGGAGCAGGAAGATGGGGTAGCCGACAATCTGTCCGGGCCCGTGGTACGTGACGTCGCCGCCCCGATTGGTCTCGAAGACATTCACGTCCTCGGCGGAGAGGCTCGCATCGGAGGCGGTGATGTTCTCCCGCTTCGCGCCCCGGCCCAGCGTCAGGATGGGTGGGTGTTCGAGCAGGAGCAGCACGTCGCCGCTGAGTCCTTCTCGACGTGAATCGCCGAAGAGGCGCATCAGGTTGAGGCCGTCCTCGTACTCGACCCGGCCGAGCCGGTAGACGGTGATGGTGTTCACGACGTTCCCTTCCGCCGGCCCTTTCGAGGGGGCGTCGGCTTCGTCACGTTCTCGAGTTCCCACGTACCTGGGGGAACCCGCTGGAGGAGGGCCCGCAGCTCGTGGCCGGCGCGGGGTGAGCGCTCGGCCTCGGCGGCGAAGGCCGTGAGGATGCTGTCGGACAGCACTGTCTTGGGCTCACGCAGCGCGAGTCGCGCGCGGGCCATCTCCACGTAGTCCGCTCGCGTGGGCTGACGCAGGCAGAGCAGCACCTGGACGTGCTCCAGGATGCTCACGGGGATGAGCCCGCGCACCGTGCGCGACAGGGCCTCCGTCGTGGGCACGGAGAGGCACTCCTCGCCTCCGCGCAGGAGGAGCTTCCCCGGCTCGGCGGCGAGTCCTCGCGCGCT
The DNA here is from genome assembly GCF_013372595.1 of Myxococcus sp. AM011. Lineage (NCBI taxonomy): Bacteria > Pseudomonadati > Myxococcota > Myxococcia > Myxococcales > Myxococcaceae > Myxococcus > Myxococcus sp. AM011. The sequence continues at coordinate 24,186 of NZ_JABXEM010000034.1, read as the reverse complement.
GAGCACCACGCACGGTCGCGCCTCACGAGACAGGAAGGTGGAGAGGATGAAAGCCTCTTCAGAGCCCAGGCGCTCCACGTCCTCGATGAACACGGGCGAGGCCGATGCGACATCCGCGAGCGAGGCCACCGTCGATACGGACGAGGCCGATGCAGCCTCTCCGAGCGAGGCCACCGGGATGATGACTCCTCTGTGCTGACGCTGGAGTGAATGGAGGAGAGTGCTCTTCCCCCAACCCTCGGCGCCCACGAGCAAGATGCAGCGACCACCCGATTGAAGCGCTCGCTCCAGCGCGACACGGACGTCGGGCTGACCCACGAACTCCATCGCGGACTCGGAGCGCACCTGCGAACTCGGCGGCCCCACGGACTGCACCGCAGGCACGGAGCGCACCGACGAACGTGGCAGCTCGACGAGCCCCATCGCGGGCTCGGAGCGTACCGACGAACCCACGAACTCCACCTCCGGCTCGGAGCGCACCGGTGAACGCGGCTGTTCCACCGGACGAGGCACGGGGCTCACGTCCCCGAGCAGCGAGGTGGATTCCGTCAGACACGCCTTGCAGATGAAGGCCCCGGCAGGTCCCGCGACCAGGTCGCCAACTTCCGCGCGAGGGCGGCAACAGAACGAGCACCAGGCATCCAGCGCCGCGTCCGCGCGCGTGGGTCCACGCTCGATGATGCGCGGTCCGCGCCGGCGCCTCGGCGTGGCTTCCTCCGACACATGCGAAGCGGGGACCTCCCCATCCGAGTCCAAGTCACGCACGTCGGCCTGCCCCAACGGCGTGAGCATCAGGCCTCCACCGAAGGACTCCTCCCCTTCCGCCCCTCCTGGCCTCCATGCCGTCTCGAAGAGCTGCTCATCCACGGCGCCACGTGGGCGCTCCGCACGCACGAACTCCGAAGCGCGGAAGGACGGAGCCTCCCGAGCCACCGAAGGACCGTGCCCCTCGGAAGGCCCTGGCGCCACGGAGGCCGCGACGCGAACAAGCTGGGCCTCCAGCCTCTGGAGGTCTTCGCTCACCTCCGTGTCCAACACCCAGGCCGCGAGCTCGGGGGACTTCGTCGGAGGCTGGGACTCCACGTCGCGCAACGCCTCTTCCATCAGCCGTTGCCGAAGAGCGAGTTCCGGGAGCGGCACTGCCTCGACGGAGCGAACCAACTCATCCGCCAACCCGGAGTCCTCGTCCTCCGAGGACGACGCCGTCTCCGCCATCCCTTCCAGGCGATTCACCGCTTCGAGGATGTCCAGGCGGCTCATGTCCAGCCGGCGCGCATGGCGCAGCAACTGGAGCGCTCGGGGAGCATTGCCCGCGCTCCGGTAGTGCGCCGCCGCCTTGAGCAGGCACTCCACGGCGCGAGTCACATCACCCCGCAGCTCGGCGGACTGCGCGGCGCGGATCAGCTCGCGAGGGTTCTCGGCCATACGGACAGAGCCTAACCGTCTTGGTGGACCACCGCCCGGCCTCGACGCATGCCGCCGGACGGAATGCCCGGCGAGCGGTCAGCCCTCTCCCCGGCGGCCCAGGGGCCTTCCCGGCCCCCGAAACCCGGACGAGCCTCCCGCCCGGGCCCCGCTCGGCGCGACCTCACGCCATGGCGAGGAACAGCAGGTCCGGCTTCTCCAGGTACTTGATGACTTCGTAGACGAAGTCCGCGGCCACCGAGCCGTCGATGACGCGGTGATCGCACGAGAGCGACAGGTTCATCATGTCGCGGATGACGATCTGATCCTTCACCACGGCCGGGCGCTTCTTGAGCTTGTGCACGCCCATGATGCCCACCTCGGGGTGGTTGATGATGGGCGTGGCGAACAGGCCGCCGCTCTGCCCCAGCGAGGTGATGGTGAAGGTTCCGCCCGTCATCTCCGCCAGCGTCAGCTTGCGCTCCTTGGCCGCCGCGCCCAGCCGCGCCGTCTCGCGAGCAATCTCCGCCAGCGTCAACCGGTCCGCGTCCTTCACCACCGCCACCGTGAGGCCGTCCGGCGTCGCCACCGCCATGCCGATGTTGTACTCGCCACGCACCACCAGCTCCTGCGCCGCCTCGTCGAAGTTGGCGTTCAGGTGCGGGAACTTCTTCAGCGCGGCGATGGTCGCCTTGATGATGAACGGCAGGTAGTTCAGCTTCGTCGTGTCACCCGACGCCGCGAGCTGCGCGTTGAGCCGGGTGCGCAGCGCGACCAGGTCCGTCGCGTCCACCTCCTCCACGAAGGCGAAGTGCGGCATCGTGAACTTCGAGCGCACCATCTTCTCGGCGATCTTCTTGCGAAGGCCGCGCAAGGGAACGCGCTCGTCCGCCCGACCCGACGACACGGCCGGCGCCGCCGGACGCGCCTGCGCCGGAGCCGCCACCACGTTCTTCTGCTCCCCGCCACCCTCCAGCGCCGCCACCACGTCCGCCTTCGTCACCCGTCCCTGCGGACCGCTGCCGGGGATGGCCGCCAGGTCCAGCCCGTGCTCGCGCGCCATGCGCCGGGTCACCGGCGTGGCCAGCACCTTCGAGGCCTGCGCCGAGGCCCCCGCGGCCGGAGCCGCCGCCTGGGCCTGCGCGGGAGCCGCCGCCTGCGCCGGAGCGCCATGGCCCGAGGCCTGCGCGGGAGCCGCACCCTCGATCTCCAGCGTGACGAGGGGGTGGTGCACCTTCGCGATGTCCCCTTCCTTGCCGTGCGTCGACACGACGCGCCCGGCCTTCGGGCTGGGGACGGTGACGGTGGCCTTGTCCGTCATCACCTCGGCGAGCACCTGGTCTTCCTTGACGACGTCGCCAGCCTTGACGTGCCACTTGACCAGCTCGCCCTCCATCACGCCTTCACCGAGGTCGGGGAGCTTGAATTCGAAGGTTGCCATGGGGGTGTCTTTCCGAGAGGAACGGGGGTTGCGTCAAGCCACGAATGGAGGCCCGGTCAGCCGAGCCGCTCGAGGCGCTCGCGCTCCATCAGGCCCTTCATGAAGAACTCGGCGGCGCGGTAGCTGGAGCGCACCAGCGGACCCGCGGCCACGTAGAGGAAGCCGTAGGACTCGGCCAGCTTCTTGTACGACTCGAACTGCGCCGGGGTGACGAAGCGCTCCACCCGCAGGTGGTACTGCGAGGGCTGCAGGTACTGGCCCAGCGTGAGCACGTCCACGCCCACCTCGCGCAGGTCCTTGAAGGTCTGCTCCAGCTCCGCGTCCGTCTCGCCCAGGCCCACCATGACGGACGTCTTCGTGTAGAGGCCCTCCGGACGGTTCTTCAAATACTCGAGCACCTTGAGCGACTGGGCGTACTTCGCGCGGCGGTCTCTCACCGTCGGGGTGAGGCGCTCCACCGTCTCCACGTTGTGGGCGACGACGTGCGGCTTCGCCTCGGCCACCGTGGCCAGGTCCTGCTCCACGCCCTTGAAGTCGGGGATGAGCACCTCGACGATGGTGCGCGGGCTCTCCCGGCGCAGCTCGCGGATGGCGGAGGCGAAGTGGCTGGCGCCGCCGTCCGGCCGGTCATCCCGGTTCACCGACGTGACGACGATGTACTCCAGGTCCATCTCCTTGACGGCCTGGGCCAGGTGGATGGGCTCCATCGGGTCCAACGGCGGGGGCGCCCCCACCTTCACGTGGCAGAAGCGGCACGCGCGCGTGCACACCTCGCCCATCAACATCACCGTGGCCGTGCCACCGCCCCAGCACTCGGCGATGTTCGGGCAGCGGGCCTCCTCGCAGACGGTGGCCAGCTTCGTGCGCTTCACGATGGCCTTGACCCGCTCGTACCCTTCGCCGTGCGGCAGGCGGACCTTCAGCCAGTCCGGCTTGCGGGTGGTCTCAGTCACCTGGGGCAGCGGGAACCGATCAGGAGTCGCCATGGGTCGCGGGCCTTCTATGGTTTGGGCGGAAGACGTTCAAGCCTGAAGCCTCTAACGCGAGGCGTCAGCTCTGGCAGGCCCTTCGCGCGCGTCGTCTTCCTACTAATGCTCCCGACGTGGCCGGGCAGCCCTGGGGAGCGCCTCGGGCCGGCCCACCCCGGCTCCTTCCGGCGGGCCCGCTCCCCAGGCGTCCACCCGTGCTTCCGAGCGCCCGGACACGAAAAGGCCGTCCTCGGAGACGCGGCTCCGGGACGGCCCGAGCGGGCTCCCATGAGGAGCCCAGGACTCACACGCGGCCTAGAAGTGGCGCGGGTGGCCCAGCGTGGCCTCGGCGCCCTCGTGGACGATCTCCGAGAGCGTCGGGTGGGCGTGGATGGTGCCCGCCAGCTCCTCGGTGGTGATCTCCAGCTTCAGCGCGACGCAGGCCTCGGCGAGCAGCTCCGTGGCGTGCGGCCCGATGATGTGGATGCCCAGCACCTCGTCGTACTTCTTGTCGGAGACGATCTTGATGAGGCCGGTGGCCTCGTTGGTGATGGCCGCCTTCGTCACCGCGCCGAACGGGGCATTGCCGATCTTGACGTCGTAGCCGCGCTCCTTCGCCTTCTTCTCCGTCAGGCCCACCGAGGCGACCTCGGGGTAGCAGTACGTGGCGGACGGGGTGAGGTCGTAGTTGATGGGCTGCGGGTTCTTCCCGGCGATGTGCTCCACCGCGAGCACGCACTCGGCGCTGGCCATGTGGGCGAGCATCGGCGTGGGGATGACGTCGCCCACCGCGTAGACGTTGGCCTCGCTGGTGCGCAGCATGGTGTCGACCTTGATGTAGCCGCGCTCGGTCTTGATGGACGTCTTGTCCAGGCCCACGTCCTCGGTAACAGGCGAGCGGCCGACGGCGGACAGGAGGATCTCCGCCTCCAGCGTCTTGGTCTCGTTGCCCACCTTCATGGTGACGCGCACGCCATCCGCCGTGTGCTCCACCTTCTCCACCGCGGAGCCGGTGTGCACGTCGATGCCGCGACGACGGAAGATCTTCTCCAGCTCCTTGGAGATGTCCGCGTCCTCGATGGGGAGCAGCGCGGGCAGGTACTCCACGATGGAGGTCTTGCTGCCCACGTGGTTGAAGACGGAGGCGAACTCGCAGCCGACCGCGCCCGCGCCCAGGACGATGATGCTCTTGGGGATGCGGTCGATCTGCAGGATGGAGTCGCTGTTGAGCACGCGCTTGTGGTCCACCGGCACGTTCGGCAGGGACTTGGGCACCGAGCCCGTCGCGATGATGATGTTCTTCGCGTCCAGGACCTGCTTGGAGCCATCCTCGGCGGTGACTTCCACCTTGCCCTTGCCGGCGATGCGGCCGTGGCCCTTGATGACCGTCACCTTGTTCTTCTTCATCAAGAAGTCGATGCCGTTGGCACCCTTGGTGACGACCTTGTCCTTGTGCTTCATCGCGTTCGGCCAGTTGATCGTCGGGCTCGACAGGTCGATGCCGAAGTCCCCCGCCTCCTTGACGTGGTGGAACAACTCCGCCGTCCACAGGAGGGACTTGGTGGGGATGCACCCGCGGTGGAGGCAGGTACCGCCCAGACGCTTGTCCTTCTCGATGATGGCCGTCTTCAGCCCGAGTTGCCCCGCGCGGATGGCACCCACGTAGCCGCCAGGGCCCGAACCGATGATCACCACGTCGAACGTCTCAGCCACGCACGCCTCCGTCATTATTTGCGGATGGAACCCGGTGGGGCTGATAACCCCCGCTCCCGGTTGGAATCAAGGAGATTGCTCGTGCGCCGTTTCCCGCTCAGGACCCTCCTGCTGATGCTCGTGGCGTTGATCGCCTTCTCCCGGCTGTGGTGCGTGACGCACCAGGATGAAACGTCCGAGGCCCCGCCCGCGCGCCCTTCTCCCAGGGGGCGGACACTCCGTTGCGGGGACTGCTCGCCTCGCTCTGCGAGCACTGCCCCCCGAACGTCAACGCCTGCGCGCAGACCGTGTCCCGAGCGCTCCTGGAGACGGCCATCGGTCAGCCGCCGAACATCCCCGAGCTCCAGTGGAGCATGGATCACGCCGGGCCGGCCCTTCCGGCGGCCTGTGACACCCTCGCCCGACTGGGGCTCGCGCCCGCGGCCCAGGCGGAGGTCAACCTTCCCCCCACCGTGCGCACCCTCGTGGACGGGCTGGTGTCCCGGTGCCAGGGCCCGGAGCTGCTGCCCCTGTCGGTGCTGCGCGCCGCCGCCGCGCAGCAAGGCGCCCAGGCCCCGGCGCTGCTCACCGCGGCCAGCGCGAAGCCGGTGGAGTCCGCGCCCGTGAAACCGGATCAACTCCTGGGGGCCCAGCCCGCGCTCCAGGCGTTCGACGGCGATATCGTCACGGGCGTGGCGGTGAGCAACGCGACGCGAGGCGACCGCTGGTCGGCGGATGGAGCGCTGCGCGCGGGCTACGCGCCCACGCTCAAGCACCTGATGGGGTTCCGCATCCGAGCCCAGGGGCCGGGCACCTTGAGAGCCATCGTCCGCACGCCGAAGGGCGTGGGCTTGAATGATCCGGAAGGGGGCTTCTCGTTCGTCAATCCCACCGTGTGCCGGTTCCGAGGCACGGGCGAGTGGGAGACCTGCAACCCCGCCGCGCCCCTGGTGGATGTGGACGCGGTCAGCGTGTTCCCCGAGAGCGCGGACGGCAAGCTCCTCGAGTTGGAGATCCTCGGCGCGCGCTGAGCGCCGGGGGGTCAGGCGACCAGACCGCGGTCCTTGGCGAGTTGGAAGATGGGCGCCGCATCCTTCTTCAGGACGGCGCTGACGTCCTTGACGATGGACTCGCCCGACTTCGCGACCGAAAGGAAGTTGTCGAACGTCCGGGTGAGGATGAGCACGCCGGAGATGATGACGCGCTGGAGGTTGTGCTGCAGGTCCGTGCCCTCGTAGATGAGCCACGCCTGCTCGACACACGTCTTCCTCGCGTCGACGAGGAAGTTGTTGAGGATGGTGCGCTCGTTCGCGTCGGGAACCTTGGACTTCGGGCTCACGGAACCGATGTAGATGAGACGCGAGTTGAGCCGCGTCGAGGCCTCCTCCATCTGAGCCAGCATCGCCGCCACGTCCTCCTTGGTCGGAGGATTCTGCCAGCGGGAGAAGATGACTCGGTCGATGAGCTCTGCCTTGTACGTGGTGGGGCCGTTCACGATGCCTCCGGTGAGGCGGACGGTTTCGATTCCAAGAAGCGCCCGGCCGGCGTTCTCCACAGCGCCGCGCGTCTGGATGTGTAGCAGGAACACTCCTTTCGTTGAAGAGAGTCACTGCTGCACGCAATCACTCCTCCGTCGCGGCCCTGCTGTCCGGATGCAGCGGTGACGGAGAAATCCATCCGGGTCGACGCTGACACGGGCTGAAAACGGGGTTTGATACGTGGATTGCCCTGAGAGCCCGTGTCCTCTTCACGCGAGGTGAGACTTCCTCATCCAGCATTGCCAGGAAGCGGAGGCTTCGCGGCACGACGGGCGAGGACAGCCTTCACGTCTTCCAAGGAAAGTCCGAGCGGCCTTACCGCGACGAGCAGGTGGTAGAGGAGATCGGCTGCCTCCTCGGCCGCGCGTCCGGCGTCCGAATCCGCGCAAGCCGTCACCAGCTCCGCGGCCTCTTCGCCCAGCTTCTTGAGGCGCAGGTTGCGGTCCGCGAGCAGGCGGCGTGTGTAGCTGGGTTTCTCGCCCGGGGCATCGGGGCGGGCGGCGCGTTCGGCGAGGGTGGCATCGAGCGAGGCCAGTGCGTCCTCGCTTCCGGGACCGAAGCACGTCACGTCTCCGGTGTGACAGGCGGGACCTGCTTTCTCGACGCGGGCCAGCACCGCGTCTCCATCGCAGTCGGCGCGAAGGGACACCACCTGCTGCGTGTTCCCGCTGGTGGCGCCCTTGTGCCAGAGCCCGCGCGTGCGCGAGCGGTAGTGCATCTGTCCCGTGGCGAGCGTGCGCTCCAGGGCCTCGCGGTCCGCGTGCGCCACCATCAGCACGTCACCGGTGCGCGCGTCCTGCGTCACCACCGTCACCAGACCACCGCCCTTGGTGAAGTCGAGTCGGTCCAGGTCCAGGTTCATTCGGCCTCCGTCGCGCCCAGGCGCTCGCGGGTGACACGGGCCAGGGCCGCGTTGGTGGCGATGCCGTTGCCGCCGAAGGAGGTCCGTCGCCCCGTCCAATCGGTGAAGACGCCCCCGGCCTCGTCGATGATGGGCTGGAGCGCGGCGGCGTCCCAGGGTGAGAGCAGCTCGTCGACCATGACCTCGGCACGGCCGGTGGCCACCAATAGATATCCGTAGCAGTCGCCCCAGGTCCGGGAGATGGCGGCGTCGAAGGTGAAGCGGCGCCAGGCATCACCGCGCTCGGGGTACTGGCGGAAGCGCTCGTCGGTGGTGAGCACCACCGCGCGGGAGAGGTCGGCCTGCTCGGACACCTTCGCGCGCTGGTCGTTCCAGAAACAACCCTGACCGGGTGCGGCCACGAGCAGTTCGTTCACGGCGGGGAAGTATGCGGCGCCCACGAGGATGCGCTCCCCTTCCGCCAGGGCCACGAGGGTGCCCCACAGTGGCACGCCACGGATGAAGGTCTTGGTTCCGTCGATGGGGTCCAGGATCCAGCGACGCTGAGCACCCGGCCGCGTCTCTCCGAACTCTTCCCCCAGGATGCCGTCGTCCGGGAAGCGGGCCTCGAGCCATTCTCGCGCGGTCTTCTCGGCCGTGCGGTCCGCGACGGTGACGGGTGTGCCGTCGCTCTTGGTGTCCACGGCGATGCCGCTCCGGAAGTAGCCCAGCGCCACGTCTCCTGCCTTGCGCGCGACTTCCGCGGCGGCCTGCATCAATCCTTGTGCGCTCGTCGTCATGTCGTGCTCCGAATCGGAAGGCCGCTCTCGCGGAGCAGCGACTTGATGGCACCCACCGTGGTGAGACCATCGTGGAGGATGCCCGCCACCAGCGCCGCGTCCGCGCCGCCACGCGTGAGTCCTTCACGCACGTGCTCCGCATTGCCCGCGCCGCCAGAGGCGATGACGGGCACATCCACCGCGTCCGCCACCGCGCGCGTCAGCTCCAGGTCATAGCCAGAGCGCGCTCCATCCTGGTCGATGCTGGTGAGCAGCACTTCGCCCGCGCCGCGCGCCACGCACTCGCGAGCCCATGCCACCGCCTCCAGCTCCGTGGGCTTGCGCCCCCCGTGCGTATGGACACGCCAGCCCGAGCCATCCTTTCGCGCATCGATGCTCGCCACCACGCACTGCGCACCGAAGCGCTCCGCGCACTCCGTGAGCACCTCGGGCCGAGCCACCGCCGCCGAGTTGATGCTCACCTTGTCCGCGCCCGCCCGAAGCGCTCGGCCCACATCGTCGGCCGTGCGCACCCCGCCTCCCACGGTCAACGGAATGAACAGCCGCTCCGCCGTGCGCCGCACCAGGTCCAGGAGCGTGTCCCGCTCCTCGTTGCTCGCGGAGATGTCGAGGAACGTCACCTCGTCCGCGCCCTCCTGCTCGTAGCGCAAGGCCAGCTCCACCGGGTCTCCCACGTCGCGGAGTCCCTCGAAGCGCACGCCCTTCACCACCCGGCCGCCCTTCACATCCAGACACACGATGAGTCGTCGGGTCAGCATCAGAGCACCTCCAGGGCCACGGAGCCCTTCATGCTGAACACGGTGCCGGAGTCCACCATCGCATCGCGCAACGCGAGCCCCAGCGCCTTGAACGCCGCCTCGGTGACGTGGTGGCTGTCCTTCCCTCTCAACACCCGCAGGTGCAACGTCACCTTCGCGTGCTCGCAGAACGACCGCATCCAGTGCTCGTAGAGCCGGTTCTTCAGCGGCCCCTGGTAGAAGAACCGTCCGCCCGCATCGATACACGCCTGCACCAGCGCGTCGTCCATGGGGAGCGTGCGCTCCGCGAACCGCGCCGCCGTCGCAGGAATCACCCGCTGCACCGCCGTGCCCAACGTAATCGCCACGTCCTCCATCAAGTGGTGCGTGAGGTCGCCCCGCGCGTGAAGCTTCAAGTCGAGCCCCGCGTAGCGCGCGAAGGTCGCGAGCATGTGGTCGAAGAACTTGAGCCCCGTGTCCACCTGCGTGGCGCCCTTGCCCAGGGACAGCTCCACACGGACCTGCGTCTCCTTCGTCTCCCGAGTGACGGTGGTCATTCCGCGAACTCCCGCGCGACGTCGCGCGCATCCAGTCGTCCCGTGTACAGCGCCATGCCGATGACCGCCCCGTACGCCCCCACCGAGGCCAGCGCCCTCAAGTCCTCCAACGTCGTCACCCCGCCCGACGCGTAGAGCCGGTGGCGGCTGCGCACCACCACCTCCCGCATCAGCGCCAGGTCCACGCCTTCGAGCTGCCCCTCCTTGTGGACCGCCGTCACCAACAACCCTCCAAGCGGCAGCGGGTCCAACGTCGCGAGCACGTCCCCCACCGTCCTGCCACTGCCCGCCGTCCAACCTCGCGTCACCACCTCGCGGCCTCGCACGTCGGCGGCCACCACCACGCGTCCGGGATAGCGCCTGGCGGCTTCCGCCAGCCACGCCGGATCCTCGATGGCCCGAGTCCCCACCACCACCGCGGAGGCGCCCCCCTCCAGCAGGGCCTCCACCTTCTCCAGTTCCCTCACGCCACCGCCCACCGTGAAGGTGAGCCCCGGTTCATGCGCGGTGAGTCTCGTCACGACGTCCGCGTTGGAACCCTTTCCCAGCGCCGCATCCAGGTCGACGACATGGAAGGCGCGGAAGCCGAAGGCACGCCACCGCAGCAGCGCGTCCAGCGGGTCCTTCACGCGCACGCGTTCGTCGTCATACGAGCCCCCGACGAGCTGCACGCAGGCGCCTTCGCGCAAGTCGATGGCCGGAATCGCCCTCATGACGCCACCTCGCGCAAGAAGGCCCGCACGAAGGCCACGCCCGAGGACGAGGACTTCTCCGGGTGGAACTGCACGCCCACCACCCGGCCGCGCCGGACGACGGCGGGGAAACGGTCCTCCTCGTGCGTCGTCCACCCCGTCACGACGGACGCATCCTCCGCGCGGCAGACGAAGCTGTGCGCGTAGTACACGGTGTCCAGCTTCGCGCCGGACAACGTGCTGTCTTCGTCCACCTGGTTCCAGCCAATCTGGGGGACTCGACGCGCCGCAAGCCGCGTCACCCGCCCGGGGAAGTAGCCCAGGCCCTGACCTTCTCCCTCGTCACTCGAATCGAAGAGAAGCTGCATGCCCAGGCAGATGCCCAGGCACGGCAGGCCACGCTCCAGGGCCGAACGCATCACCTCGCGCCCGGGAGCCAGTCGCGCCGCCGCGGCACCGAAGGCCCCCACACCGGGTAGCACGAGCACCTCCGTGTCCACCGCCCGCGCCGGGTCCACCTCCACGCGAACATCGACTCCCTCCGCCGTGGCCAACGCCTTGGCCAGCGAGTGGATGTTTCCAGCGCCGTAATCGAACAAGGTGACTCTCATCGCAAGGACTCCCGCAGCGCCACCAGCGCCGTCTCCAGCAGGGGCCAGGGAGCACTGCCGATTCGGAGCGCATCTCCGATTCCGGTCAGCCCCTGGAAGGCCCGCACATTCACGTCGCGCTCCCGCATCCGCTCCGCCACTCCCGGCGCTCCGGGCAATGGCACCATCAGGAAGTTGCCCTCCGAAGGCAGCGGCTTCAGTCCCATCGCCACCAGCTCGCCCCGCAGGCGCTCCCGGTTGGCCACCGCCTCCTCCACGCGAGCGCGCACCCAGCCCGAGTCCTCGCGCAGCGTGGCCACGGCCATCGCCTCCGCGAGCGTGGTGAGCTTGTACGGGCCCCGCGCCTTCTCGACTTCGGCCACGAGCCTCGGGTGTCCCACGCCCCAACCCACGCGCATCCCCGCGAGCCCGAAGGCCTTCGAGAACGTGCGCGTCACCAGCACGTTGGTCCTCGTGCGCGCCAGGTCCATGAATCCGGGCCCGCGCGCGAAGTCGGCATACGCCTCGTCGATGATGACCAGCCCCGGCGCGCGCTCCACCACGCGCTCCACCGCCGCGCGCGACAGCACCGTGCCCGTGGGATTGTTCGGCGAGCACAGGTAGATGACCTTCGCCTCCGTGGACACCAACCACTCGGGCTCCACGTCGAAGTCCGCGCGCAGGGGCACCGCCACCGTCCGCAGTCCGTTCACCTGCGCGAACAGCGGCATCATCACGAACGTCGGGTCCTGGAACGCGAGCAGCTCGCCCGGCTCCAGGAATGCACGCAGGGCGCTGTCGAGGACGTCGTCGGAGCCACAGCCCGTCGTCACCCACTCGGGCCCCACGCCGAGCTGCTCGGCCAGGGCTCCGCGCAGGTCGGGTGCATAGCCCCGGGGATAGCGCGACAGCGACTCCACGGCGGACTCACGCAGCACTCGCGCCGCCGCGGGTGGCACGCCGAAGAGGTTGGTGTTGTCGCTCAGGTCCACGCGACAGGGCCGCTTCGCTGGCGAATACAGCGGAATGTCCCGGAAGGACGCACGCGAGGGAATCACTCGAGCCTCCATGCCCGCGCGGCGTCCGCGTGCGCGAAGAGTCCCTCGCTGTCCGCCAGCAGGCCCACGTCCTCCGCCATCGCCTGGGACGCGGCGCGCTCCACGCGCTGGTAGGTGGTCCACCGGTAGAAGTCGAGGAGGTTCAATCCCGAGTAGGCCCTCGCCAGTCCCGCCGTGGGCAGCACGTGGTTGGAGCCCGTCATGTAGTCGCCGTAGGCCACCGAGGAGCGCTCCCCGAGGAAGACGGTCCCCGCGTTGCGCACGCGCGCGAGGTCCACCGAGGGCGACGCGGTGGCGAGCAACAGGTGCTCCGGCGCGAAGTCCGCCACGAAGGGCCACGCCTCCTCCAGCGACGTCACGCTCAGCACGGCCCCTCGTGAGCGCAGCGCCGAAGTGACAATCTCCTGCCGCTTCGCCTCCAGCGACAGGCGCCGCACCTGCTCGGAGATGGCGTCCGCCATGCCCTCGCCCAGCGCCACCGTCACGCAGGCCGCGTCCGGGTCGTGCTCCGCCTGCGCCAGCATCTCCCTCGCCACCGCGTCCGGGCTCGCCGTCTCGTCCGCGACGACCAGGATTTCGCTCGGCCCCGCGGGTGCTTCGATGGCCACCGCGCCCACCACCTGGAGCTTCGCCTCCGCCACGTACGCATTGCCCGGCCCGACGATGCGGTCCACGCGGGGAACGCTCTCCGTGCCGTACGCCATGGCCGCCACCGCGCCCGCTCCCCCCAGCGCGAAGACGCGGTCCGCGCCCGCCAGCACCGCCGCCGCCAGCACGCTCGCGTGGGGCAGTCCGTCCGGCCCCGGAGGCGAGCAGACGATGACCTCCCCCACACCCGCGACCTTCGCCGGCACCACACCCATCAACACGCTGCTCGGGTACACCGCCCTGCCCCCCGGCGCATACACGCCCACCCGACCCAACGGGTCCGGCCTGCGGCCCACGAGCACGCCCGGCTCGGTCTCCACCTCCACCGCGCGAGGCTTCTGTGCCTCGTGCGCCTTCGCGATGTTCCGCGCCGCGCGCGCCAGGGCCCGCGCCAGCGACGGGTCCAACGATTCGAGCGCCTGCTCACAGCGCGCCCGAGGCACCTCCAGCGAGACGAGCTCCGCGCGGTCGAACTGGCGCGCCATCTCGAAGAGCGCCCAGTCCCCATCCAGCCGGACCTTGGCGATGAGCTCCCGCACTCGCGCGGAGATGCGCGTGTCCACATCTCCGCCTCGGTCCAACAGCCGGCGCCGGTCCTCCAGGGACAGGCTGGCCAGGGGGCCTCGATAGCGAAGGAACGAAGGAAGCGGCGTCATCACGCCACCAGCCTTTCGATGCGGGTGACGAGGATGCCCTCGGCACCCAGCGCCTTCAGCGCGTTGACGGTGCGGTAGATGGTCTTCGCCGGCACCACCGCGTGCACGGCGACGAACATCCCTCCGCCCAGCACGTCCACCACCGTGGGGCCATTGAGGCCGGGAAGAACCTCCCGGACCTCGGTGAGGACATCCCGAGGCACGTTGGCCATCAGGTAGCGCTTGCCGCGCGCCGCGAGCACCGAGCCCAGCGCCAGCTTCAATTCGTCCAGCCGCTTGCGCGCCTCCGGGACGTTCGAGTTGCTGGAGACCAGTCGCGCGCTGGACTCCAGCACCGTGGCCACCTCGCGCAGCCCGTTCATCTTCAGCGTGGAGCCCGTGGACGTCAGGTCCACCACGAGGTCCGCGATGCCCAGGTGCGGAGCAATCTCCGCCGCTCCCGAGACGGGGACCACGGTGATGCGCTGCCCCCGCTTCGCGAAGTAGTCCTGCGTCAGCCGGGGGAAGCACGACGCCACGCGCATGCCGTCGCGGACATCGCTGGCCTGGGTGATTCCGCTCTCCTCGCGCGCCGCCACGACGAGCCGACACCTGCCGAACTCCAGGTCCATCAGGTGTTCGAGCTCACGCCCCGCCTCGTTCACCAAATCCCATCCCGTGACACCCGCGTGCGCCGCGCCGTCCGCGACGAACTCCGGGATGTCCTGGGCGCGCACGAAGATGGCCTCGAACTCGCCACCGAGCGACGCGGTGAGTGCGCGCTCTCCTCTGCCGCGCACCTCCAGGCCCGCATCGTTGAAAAGCTCACGAACCTCTTCGGAAAGGCGGCCTTTGTTGGGAAGAGCGATCTTCAGCAACATGGTTGGACCTACGGGGGGTTGCGGGGGAATCGAAGGGCCGCGCGCAAACGAAAAAAGGCCCGTCCGGGGGGGACGGGCCTTCATTCGCTGCGGCAGGTGCCGGGAGGGTGGTGCGTCTAGTGGCTCACCCAGGCATGCGCGTGGCGAACGGTCCCGTCGGGGCCGAGCCGATGATGCGCATGATGGGGATGCACGGAAGAGAGACGCACGGCCCCATGAGTAATGGCAAAGGCCCCTCGCCGTCAACCCGACCTCTCGAACCGAGGTCCAAGTTGCTTGCAAACCCTCGACGGGACGAGCAGGAAAGAAGCCCATGCGAGTCTCGGACGTCATCATCGTGGGCGGGGGCATCATGGGCTGCGGCATCGCCCTGCGGCTTCGGCAGGCGGGCGCGCGCGTCACCGTGCTGGAGCGCTCCATCCCCGGCGCCGAGGCCAGCAGCGCCGCCGCGGGAATGCTCGCCCCGCAGATGGAATCCGACGGCCCCGGTCCCTTCCTCGACCTGTGCCTGCGAAGCCTCGCCCTCTACCCCGCCTTCGCCGAGGAGCTGCGCGAACTGTCCGGCGTCGACATCGCCTACCGCCCCAGCGGCGTCCTCAAGGTCGCCTTCAGCGACGAAGCGGTGCGGCACCTCGAAGCCACCGTGCTGTGGCAACGCGCGCAGGGCCTTCGCGCGGAGGTGCTCGATGGCGCCCAGGCCCGCGCGCTGGAGCCGCGCCTGTCCACGAAGGCCGTGGCCGCCGCCCACTTCCCGGATGATCATCAAGTGGACAATCGGCTCCTCGTCCGCGCCTTGACGATGGCCGCCGCGCGCGTGGGCGCCGGGTTTCGAAGCGGCTACGTGCGCGGCATCGTCCACGAAGCGGGCCGCGCGGCGGGCGTGGACCTGGATGGCGAGGTGCTGCGCGCGGACGCGGTGGTGCTCGCCGCGGGTTCGTGGTCGTCCCTCGTCCAGGGCGCGGGCGTGGAGGCGAAGGCCGTGCGTCCCGCGCGCGGGCAGATGATCCAGCTCCAGACGCGCTTGCCGCTGCTCCAGCACATCCTCACGTCGGAGAAGGGCTACGTCGTCCCCCGCGCGGACGGCCGCATCATCGCGGGCAGCACCATGGAGATGGTGGGCTTCGACAAGCAGGTGACGGCCGCGGGGCTGGCCCGCATCCTCGACATGGTCCTGGAGCTGTGTCCGGAGCTCGGCTCCGCCCCCATCACCGAGACGTGGGCCGGCTTCCGCCCCTGGACGGAGGACAAGCGGCCCTACCTCGGGGAGGGGCCTACCCCGGGCCTCTTTCTCGCCACCGGACACTTCCGCAACGGCATCCTCCTGGCTCCCATCACCGCGAAGCTCGTGGCCGAGGCCGTCCTCGGAGAGCGGGCCACCCTGGACCTGGCACCCTTCCGGTACGACCGCGCGGGTGCCCGGGCCCGGGCCTGAACGCTCGACTTCCTCCCAGAGTGCGTCCACGCCTGCCCGGTCGCCCTCCCTCCCAGGGTCGTCTTCCGGACCAGCGCACTGGACTGTCAACCTGCAAGTGGAGGAAGGTGGTAATTTCCCTGACTCATTCGCCATTGAAACCCGGAAACCTTTAGAATCTCCCGCCGTGGAAGCCATCCCCCCTGCCCCACCCCGAATCCTCATCGTCGACGATGACGACTCCGTCCGAGACGTCATCTCCGTCCTCCTGCGTGAAGAGGGCTACAACTGCGTCGTCGCGAGCGGCGCCGAGATGGCGCTGGACGTGGCTGGCGAGGAGGACACGCCGCTCGTCATCAGCGACATGAAGATGCCGGGCAAGGACGGCCTCTGGTTGCTGGAGAACCTGCGGGAGCGACTGCCGGACACGTCCGTCATCATGCTCACCGGCTATGGCGACACGGAGTCCGCGGTGGACTGCCTGCGCCGGGGCGCGGTGGACTACCTGCTCAAGCCACCCAAGCTCACCGACCTCATCCGAGCCATCGAGCGCGCGCTCGCCAAGCGCCGCATCGAGATGGCCCGCAAGCGCTACCAGAAGAAGTTGGAGCGCAAGGTCCGCGACAGGACCGCGGAGCTGCGCAGCGCGCTCCACAACATCGCCAACACCTACCAGAACACGCTGCTGGCGCTGGTGGCCGCGCTGGACGCGCGCGAGCACGAGACGAGCGACCACTCGCTGCGAGTGGTCAGCTACACGTCCGCCATCGCCGGGCGCATGGGCATCGGCGGCAAGGAACTGGAGGAGATTGGCCGCGGCGCGCTCCTGCACGACATCGGCAAGATTGGCGTGCCGGACGCGGTGCTGCTCAAGCCGGGCAAGCTCACCCCCGACGAGTGGCTGGAGATGCGCAAGCATCCGGAGATCGGCTTCCAGATGATTCAAGCCATCCCCTTCCTCTCCACGCCGTCCTCCATCGTCCTGTCCCACCAGGAGCGCTGGGATGGCGCGGGCTACCCGCGCAACCTCCAGCGTCAGGAGATCCACATCGGCGCGCGCATCTTCGCCGTGGCGGACACGCTGGACGCGATGACGAGCGACCGGCCGTACCGCAAGGGCACCTCCTTCGCGAACGCCATCCAGGAGATCCGCCGCTGCGCCAACACCCAGTTCGACCCGGAAGTCGTCCGGGCCTTCCTGGACATCGGCGAGGACGGCCTCATCCGCATCAAGGAGGAGATGGCGCTCAGGAAGCTGAATCTCCCCGTGGCCGAGGCCGAGGCGAACGAGGCCGAAGCGGAGCTGGCGCGGCTGACGGACCTGGACGACGACCCGGAGCCTTCTTCCGCCCCCGTCTCCGCCCCGCGCGCCACCCCGAGCGAGTCCGCCGAGGTGAAGGCACCACCCGTCATCCGCTCGGCGACGGGCAGCGAGGGCTGAGGCCCTCACGCCGGGGGATTGAGATGAACGTCCCCCGAGCGGCTGTTATGAAGTCAGGCCGCCCGTGACGACGCCCGCCCTCCAGACGGATCCGCTCGCCCCGCCCTTGCTGGATGCGCAGGGGCGTCGGATGACGTACCTGCGGCTGAGCATCACGGACCGCTGCAACTTCCGCTGCGCGTACTGCTCGCCCGCGTCCTGGGGTGGCAAGAAGGACCTGTTGAACGCGGAGGAGCTGGGACGCATCGCCAGCATCTTCGCCGCGCTGGGCATCCGCCGCGTGCGCCTCACCGGGGGCGAGCCGCTCCTGCGTCCGGACATCCTGGACATCGCCCGCCGCATCGCCGCCCTCCCCGGCGTGCGGCACCTGGCCATCACCACCAACGCCAGCCATCTGGAGGCCCTGGCCAGCCCGCTGCGCGAGGCGGGGGTCGACCAGCTCAACCTCAGCCTGGACACGCTGTCGCCGGAGACCTTCCGCCGCATCTCCAAGCAGGGTGACTTCGACGCCATCCTCCGAGGCATCGACGCGGCGGCGGCCTCCCACTACGCCTCGCTCAAGCTCAACGTCGTGGTGATGCGGGGCGTGAATGACGGCGAGGCCCGCGCGCTGGTGGAGTACGCGCACGCACGCGGCATCACCCCGCGCTTCATCGAGCTGATGCCCTTTGGCCAGGGCGTCCCGGTGCCCACCGCCGAGCTGATGGAGCGGCTGCGCGCCGAGGGCCTGGACCTCTCCGCCGAGCCCGAGGAGGCAGGCGCCGCCGCCGACTCCGTGACGTCCGGTCCCGCGCGCTACTGGAAGGCGCCCGGGGGCCGCGTGGGCTTCATCTCCCCGTTGACGCAGAACTTCTGCGGCGGGTGCAACCGCGTGCGCGTGGCGTCGAATGGCGACCTGCGAAGCTGCCTGGGGGGCCGCGCGCAGGCGCCGCTGCACCAGCTCATCCGCGGCGGAGCCACCGACGTGGAGCTGGCCCGAGCCATCCGCGGCGCCCTGGGCGACAAGCCCGAGGGCCACCGCTTCACCGAGCCCGGCAACGGCGCCACGCTGCTGTCGATGATGGGCATCGGCGGCTGAGCCGCGCGTCACGCCGGAAAGACGACGGGCGGGCCCACGCGCTCGCGCAAGGCCCGCCCGAGTGGCTCCAGGCTCCCCGAGGGGAGCCGGCGCCGCGGCCGACTACTTCACCAACCGGATGGCGAACGGGTACTTGTACAACTGACCCTCGTTCGCCTTCAGCCCGCCGATGATGCCGAACACCAGCGCCAGGATGCCGACGATGGGCAGCAGCACCAGGCCGATGCCGATACACGACGTGGCCACGCCCACGAGGCCGGCGATGAAGAGGGTGATCTGGAAGTTCAGCGACTCCACCGAGTGCTCGCGAACAAAGGACGACTCCTTGCCCTTGGTCAGCATCAGCACCAGCGGAACCGCGAAGCCCAGGCCCACGAAGTTGGCCAGGATGGTTCCCATGTGGGCGATCAGCCCCATCGTCTTCTCATCCTGGGTCGGCATCGGCGCGCCGGTGATGTACGAACCCATTTGCTCCCGCGGCGGAGTCTCCATGAAGTATCCCCTCCAGATAATCGAGGGCGCGAACGCCGCGCCCATGCCTCCCTAACATGACATGCACCCACTCTCATTGTCACGTCTCGGACAGGTGATGTAACGGGTCGTTTGACGCCCTCGATTTCGGGTTGCCTGGCTCAGCGATACAACTCGCTGCCCGCCTTCCGGAATTCCTCACTCTTCTGCTCCATCCCCGAGTCGAGCGCGGCGGCGTCCGTGACTCCGGTCTTCGCCGCGTAGTCGCGAACATCCTGGGTGATTTTCATGGAGCAGAACTGGGGTCCGCACATGGAGCAGAAGTGGGCGACCTTGGCGCCGTCGGCGGGCAGCGTCTCGTCGTGGAAGGCGCGGGCGCGCTCGGGGTCCAGGGAGAGGTTGAACTGGTCCTCCCAGCGGAACTCGAAGCGGGCCTTGGACAGCGCGTTGTCGCGGGCCTGAGCGCCTGGATGCCCCTTGGCCAGGTCGGCGGCGTGGGCGGCGATCTTGTACGTGATGACGCCTTCCTTCACATCGTCGCGGTCCGGCAGGCCCAGGTGTTCCTTGGGCGTCACGTAGCAGAGCATCGCGCAGCCGAACCAGCCGATCATCGCGGCGCCGATGCCGCTGGTGAAGTGGTCGTACCCCGGAGCGATGTCCGTGGTGAGGGGCCCCAGCGTGTAGAACGGCGCCTCGTCGCACACGGCGAGCTGCTTGGTCATGTTCTCCTGGATGAGGTGCATGGGGACGTGGCCCGGGCCCTCGATCATCGTCTGCACGTCGTGCTTCCAGGCGATCTTGGTCAGCTCTCCCAGCGTCTCCAGCTCGCCGAACTGCGCCGCGTCGTTCGCGTCGGCGATGGAGCCCGGCCGCAGCCCGTCACCCAGGCTGAAGCTGACGTCGTACGCCTTCATGATCTCGCAGATCTCCTCGAAGTGCGTGTAGAGGAAGTTCTCCTGGTGGTGGGACAGGCACCACTTCGCGAGGATGGAGCCGCCTCGGCTGACGATGCCGGTGAGGCGCTTCGCGGTGAGCGGCACGTAGCGCAGCAGCACGCCGGCGTGGATGGTGAAGTAGTCCACGCCCTGCTCGGCCTGCTCGATGAGCGTGTCGCGGAAGATGTCCCACGTCAGCTCCTCCGCCTTGCCGCCCACCTTCTCCAGCGCCTGGTAGATGGGCACCGTGCCGATGGGCACCGGGGCGTTGCGCAGAATCCATTCGCGCGTCTCGTGGATGTTCCGGCCGGTGGACAGGTCCATCACCGTGTCCGCGCCCCAGCGGATGGACCAGACCATCTTCTCCACCTCCTCCTCGATGGAGGAGGACACGGCGGAGTTGCCGATGTTCGCGTTGATCTTCACCAGGAAGTTGCGGCCGATGATCATCGGCTCCAGCTCCGGGTGGTTGATGTTGGCGGGGATGATGGCGCGGCCCCGGGCAATCTCCTCGCGCACGAACTCCGGGGTGATGACGCGGGGAATGGACGCGCCCCAGGAGTGGCCCGCGTGCTGCGCGGACAGTGACGCGTCCATGCGCAGGTTCTCGCGCAGCGCCACGTACTCCATCTCAGGGGTGATGATGCCGCGCCGGGCGTAGTGCAACTGGGTGACGTTCTTGCCCTGGCGCGCGACGCGAGGCTTGCGGCGGTGGCCGAAGCGCAGCCCCGCCAGCCGGGGGTCCGCCTCGCGCTCCTTGCCGTACCGGGAGGTGATGCCCGACAGCTCCTCCGTGTCCTCGCGGCGCAGCACCCAGGGCTCGCGGGTGGCGGGCAGCCCCCGGCGCAGGTCGATGTCCCTCTCCGGGTCCGTGTACGGACCGCTGGAGTCGTAGACGAACACGGGGGGATTCTCCGTCACCCGGGCCTCCGCGCCCGGTCCGTGTCGGGTGGGGGTCTGACTGATTTCGCGCACGGGGACGCGCAAGTCGGGGTGCAGCTCCCCACTCACGAACACCTTGCGAGACGCTGGCAATGGGCCCTGGCTGATGCCTTCGAGCACCTTGCCATCGACCTTGAGGCTTCTGGACGCTCCGCTCATCTCTCTCTCCTCGAGGACGGGCGGGAAGGCAGACGGAAGCCCCCAGGGGGTTTCCGGGCCGCTTCCCTCCGCCGGTATGACCCGGTTCAGGTTCCAAGGGTTGGCCGCGCCACGCGGCCGTCTCAGCCCCTTACGAGGGGCACCCCTAGCGACTGGGTGAGCATCTAGCGCACACGGGGACGGGCTTCAACCCACCCGGAGGCCAGGGGTGGGCGCGCTCCAGTGAACACCCCCACGCGCAAGGAATGCGGGACACCCCATGGAGGCGCAAAGCTTGCGCGCGCGGGGCGCGGGAATCGCAGCGGCCCGAGGGAAGCCGGGCTGGCCTCCGCCGTGCAATGGCCTCCCGGAGAGTTCAATCCAGGACCGGGAGAGCCCCACACATGCAGATCGTCGGCGAACTGATGACCCGTGAGGTGGTCACGCTCAAGGAGACGCAGAACCTGGGCAAGGCGGAGGAGCTGCTGCGCCTGCACCGCATCCGGCACCTGCCTGTCCTCCGGCAGGGAAAGCTCGTGGGCCTCATCACCCACCGCGACCTGCTCCGGGCCGCGGCAACGCATGCGTCTGACCCGGCCGCGCAGCCGCTGTGGGCGGCCGACATCATGACCCGCGACGTGACGACGGTGCCCCCCGATGCGTCCCTGCGCGATGCGGTGGTGATGATGCTGCGCAACAAGTTCGGCTGCCTTCCCGTCGTCGGGCAGGACGGCGCGCTGCTCGGAATCATCACCGAGGCGGATCTGGTGCGCTACGCGCAGCACCTCATCGAGGACAAGGACCGCCGCGAGCTGGCCAGGGAATTCAACGCCTGAGCGCGGGGTCGCCTCGCGCCACTCTCCTGGATGGCGGGCGCGGAGGATTGTTGCTCCTTGCGCCGTTTCTTCAGCAACGGTGGTGGGGGACGGCTCGAGTGCCGCCTCCGCCGGAAGAACTCGGCGGAACCGCCAACGCCGTGATTCGGCGCCGAGGCCCTGTCCATGACACTCCGTTGGCTGCCTCACCCACTCCGGGCGCCGAGTCTCGCTGCCCGGCAGCCGAAACAAGAGCAGGTGCGCCAAGACACCTTCCGCTCTCGCCGCGCACATCCGCCTGAGCGAGGCGGCGCCAAGACGCCTTCCTCTGTTGCCGCTCACGTTCGCGTGAGTGAGATAGCGCTGAGACACCTTCCCTTGTTGCCCTCTCCCTGACCTCCGTGACGAGCCCTCCGCATGACTTCCCCTCTCGCCACGACAAGCGATGACGCAGAGGCCCTGCTCCCCTCGCCTCTCCAGGCGACTCCTCCGCCCTCGTCGCCACGTCGTTGGACGCGGCCCGTGCTGGCGCTGGTGGGACTCGGCGCGGTGGCGGGACTCGCGGGCTTCGGCGTGCAAGGAGACGTCGCGTCGCGCACGGTGCTGGTGGCCGGCGTGTGCCTGGTGCTGTGGCTCACGGAGCTGGTTCCTCCTTTCGTGCCCACCCTGCTCCTCTTGGGCACCACCCCCGTGGTCCTCGGTCCCCTGGGTTCGGAGTATCGGCTGTCGTCCGTGCTCGCCTGGTGCTCGGACCCGGTGCTCATCCTGTTCCTCGGAGGCTTCACGCTGGAGGTGGCGGCCATGCGGCACGGCCTCGACTCCGCCGTGGCCCGGCACGTCGTCCGCCTGTCGCGAGGCCGGCCCCGGCTGCTGCTCCTGCTGGTGATGGGCGGCGTGGCCTTCCTCTCCATGTGGATGTCCAACGTGGCCGCGGCGGCGATGATGCTCGCCGCGATGAGGCCCCTGCTGCTCGCCTCGCCTCCGGGCGCTCCGCTGCGACCGGCCCTGCTCGCGGGCGTGGCGCTGGGCGCGAACCTGGGCGGAATGGCGACGCCCGTGGGCAGCGGCCCCAACGCCCTCGCGGTCTCCGCCGCCAGCGCTCACGCACACGTCACCTTCGCGGGCTGGATGGCCTTTGCCCTGCCCCTCACCCTCCTCATGTTGCTCCTGGGCTTCGGCCTCGTGCTGCTGCGCTTCCCCATGCGCGGCCTGCTGACCTTGCCCGCACAGCCAGCCCGCATGCTCGACAGCTCCGGTCGACGGGTGCTCGCGGTGAGCGCCGCCTGCGTGGTGGCCTGGCTGACGGAGCCGCTGCACGGCGTGCCCGCACCGGTGGTGGCCCTCGGTGCCACCGCGCTGCTGTTCGGCACCGGACTGCTCAAGCGCGAGGACCTGGGACGACTCGACTGGTCCACGATGCTGCTCATCGCCGGTGGCCTCGCGCTGGGAAGACTGCTGGAACACTCCGGCCTCGTCGCCCACGCACTCGATGGCGCCCGGCTGGAGGCGTGGCCTCGCGAGGCCCGCTTGGGGGCGCTCGTCGTCGTCGCGGCGGGGCTGTCCGCGCTGATGAGCAACACCGGCACCGCCGCGCTGCTCATGCCCCTGGCCCTGAGCGTGGAGCCCTCCGCGTCCACGCCCATCCTCGTCGCCATGGGGTGCTCGTTCGGCATCCCCTTCGCCATCAGCACCCCGCCCAACGCCATGGCCGCGGGCGAGGGACTCGACACCACCGAGTTGCTCAAGTTGGGGCTTCCCCTCATGTTGGCCGGTTGTCTGCTGGTCAGCTTGACGGGCCCCACGGTGCTACGGCTCTTCGGGCTTCCATGAGTTACCCTCGCTCGCCCGTCCGGGGCTGGAGGGTGAATCCCCGGTCCACCATGAAGCACCTCCGCGGCACACGGGTTGAAAGGGCAATGCCGGAACAGGGCCCGGCGGAAGGAGCGCCCATGACGTCCGTGACCATCACTGAGTACGAAACGCGTCTGTATTGGCAAGGCGAGCGGGGTGCCGTGCTGACGAGCGACCGGGCGCCTCCCGTGCCCATCGGTCTGCCGCTCGTCGAGCCCGGCGCGACGGAGGACGGACGCTGGGCTCCGGAGACGCTGCTGGTGGGCGCGGTGGAGGGACGCACGCTGCTGGCGTTCCTGGAGAGGGCGCGCGAGGCGGACGTCAACGTCCTCTTCTACCAGAGCTGCGCGGTGGCGCGCGTCGTGGGCGGGCCCGGCCAGCCGCCGCACCTCACCGACCTCATCGTGCGTCCCCATGTGGCCGTCGCCACGGACCTGGACGCGGAGGTGGTGCGGCTCATCTTCTCCGAGCTGCCCGCCCACTGCTTCCCCAGCTCCGTCATCCAGATAACGCCGCGCATCGAGGCCGTCGTCGAGACGTGGCATGCCCGCGCCGCGAGCCCCCGCGCCGCGCCCGACGCTCCTCTCGCGAAGCCCCCCGTGAGCATCGCCCTCCCCTGACC
>NZ_JABXEM010000349.1:0-9725 GCF_013372595.1 Myxococcus sp. AM011 | reverse complement strand
GTGGGCTCGGAGATGTGTATAAGAGATAGCGTTGAGCAGTCCGGTGACGGCACCATCACCGGACTGCTCAACGAGCTGCGCGCGGCGGGCGTGGCCCTCCCCGCCATCGGCGTGCTCCCCATGGGCACCGGCAACGCCTGGGCTCGAGTCACCGGCGCCCCCCGTCCCGCCGTGGCGCTCAAGCAGATCGCCGCCATGCGCGAGGTCCTGCCGCCCACGCGTCCCTTCTCCCTGGTGCGCGTGGAGGGCAAGGTGGCGCCCTTCGCCGGCACGGGCTGGGACGCGGAGATGATTCAGGACTTCAAGGATCAGCTCTCCGCCGCGGGTCCGCTGCGCAGCCAGCAGGCGGGCCTGCGCGGCTACCTCACCGCCATGTTCACCCGGACGGTGCCTCGGCACATGTTCGGCTCCGGCAACCCCCGGGTGTCCGTCTACAACGTGGGTGAGCCCGCCCTCACCGTGGACGCTCGCGGCAACGTGATTCCGGTGCCCGGGGGTGAGACGGGCGCGCTTCTGTACGAAGGGCCCGCGGGCGTGGCCGGCGCCGCCACGACACCCGAGTGGGGCTTCGGCTTCAAGGCCTTCCCCTTCGCCCAGAGCGTGCCGCACCGGCTCTCCGTGCGCGTCTACAGCGCCGGCGTGGTCGAGGCCACGCGCAACATGTTCAAGCTGTGGCGCGGTGAGCACCCGCTGCCGCACATGCATGACTGGTTCGTCCAGCGCCTGCGCATGGACTTCGACCGCGACGTGCCCTTCCAGATGGGCGGCGACGTCATCGGCCTGCGGCGCTCGGTGGAGTTCGACCTGGCCGAGGAGAGCGTCCAGCTCGTCGACTGGCGCAAGCTGTCCCGCATGGTCGACGTGTAGCGGGCAGCACCCTCGTTGACTCGGGTGTGCTCCGGACACTATGCCGGTGCGCCGTGAGCCACACCTACGAGTACCCGAGACCTTCGTTGACGGTGGACTGCGTCGTCTTCGGCCTGGACGACGATGACCTGAAGGTGCTGCTCATCCAGCGCGGGGTGGAGCCCTTCGAGGGCCGCTGGGCGCTGCCGGGCGGCTTCGTGAAGATGGACGAGTCGCTCGAGGCCGCCGCTCGGCGCGAACTGGAGGAGGAGTCCGGCCTGCGTCCCGGACACCTGGAGCAGCTCTTCACTTTCGGAGAGCCCGACCGGGACCCTCGGGGCCGGGTCATCACCGTGGCGTACTTCGCGCTGGTGAAGCTCAGCGCCCACTCGCTGCGCGCCGCCACCGACGCCCGCGAGGCCGCGTGGTTCTCCGTCTGGGACACGCCCAAGCTGGCGTTCGACCACGCGGACATCCTCAACACCGCGCTCCAGCGCCTCAAGGGCAAGGTGCGCTACCAGCCCATCGGCTTCGAGCTGCTGCCGCCCAAGTTCACCCTCACCCAGCTCCAGCGCCTGTACGAAGTCGTGTTGGAGCGCGAGCTCGACAAGCGCAACTTCCGCAAGAAAATCCTGGCCATGGACCTGCTGGAGGAGCTGGACGAGGTGGAGCAGGACGTCTCCCATCGCGCCGCGCGCCTCTACCGGTTCGACCACAAGAAGTACCGCCAGCT
Source organism: Myxococcus sp. AM011 (assembly GCF_013372595.1). NCBI lineage: Bacteria > Pseudomonadati > Myxococcota > Myxococcia > Myxococcales > Myxococcaceae > Myxococcus > Myxococcus sp. AM011. The sequence goes on along the minus strand of NZ_JABXEM010000349.1, from coordinate 8,146 downwards.
CGAGAAGGCCGGCTTCAACTTCGAACTCTGACCCCTCGCTGTCCACCAGCGCACGGAGGCCCTGTCCTCCCGGCCGCCCGTGATTGCGTTGACATAGTGTCTAAAGGACACTATGTTGGTGTCGTAGATAAACGAATCCGGAGCGAGGCTCCGCGGGACGTCGCCACCAGAGGAGAGGCGCGGCCCGTGGAGTCCCCCTTCTGGGGCGTGGGAGGCCGCCGCTCTCGGGGACCCCGGGAGACGAGGCGCGTCACCTTGCAGCACCTTCGCGTGCCGAGCCCGTTCGCGGGCCACGGGAGAGCCATGTCCTCGCTGCCCTTCGATGTCGCCGCCGCCTCCGTGCAGGGCCGGGAGCACGCGAGGGCGGGGCGCAACAACCAGGATGCCTGGTGCGTGCGGGCCAGCGAGCATGGGCTGGTGGCGGTGGTGGCGGATGGCTGTGGAAGCCAGCCGTGCAGTGAGCTGGGCGCGCAGCTCGGCGTGCGGCGGGTGGCGCAGGCGGCGTTGGTGCGATTGGCGGAAGACGGGCGTGTGGATGAAGCCGGGTTCCTTCCCGGGCTGCGAGAGGACGTGCTGTGTCTGCTGAGCGAGCTCCGGGGGGAGCTGGGCCGCGACACCTTGGGGGACTTCCTCTTCACGGTGGTGGGCGCGGTGCTGACGCCCTCTCACACGCTCGTCTTCTCCGCGGGGGATGGGGTGTGGTGCCTCAACGGCGAGGTGCATGTGCTGGGGCCCTTCGCGAACAACGCGCCGCCCTACCTCGCGTATGCCTTGTCGAGCGGAGCGCAGACGCCGCTCGTCGCGCAGGCCCTGGTGCCGACGCGGGACGTGCATGTGCTGATGCTCGGGACGGATGGCGTCTCCGACCTGGCGAAGCTCGCGGAGGCGCGCCTTCCGTCGAGTGACGAGCCGGTGGGCGCGCTGTCGCGGTTCTGGACGGAGGACCGCTACTTCGCGAACCCGGATGCGCTGCGCCGCAGGCTGGCGATGCTCAACCGCGAGCACGTGCGCGCCGACTTCGAGGCGCGGCGACTGGAGCGCACGCCGGGCCTGCTCGCGGACGACACGACGATGGTGGTGCTGCGTCGTCGCATGGGGAGGGCGTGACGCCATGGACCTCTGGCTCGAAGGCAAGAAGGTGCGGCTCAATCCCGCGAAGGCGCTGGGCAAGGGCGGCGAGGCGGATGTGTTCGACCTGGGGGATGGCCGCGCCCTCAAGGTGTTCAAGCCGCCCGAGCACCCGGACTACACGGGGCTCGCCAGCGAGCAATCCGCCGCTCGCGCCCGCCTGGACGAGCATCAGCGCAAGCTGCGCGCCTTTCCCACGGGCTTGCCAGGGCGGGTGGTGACGCCGCAGGCGCTGGCCACGGACAAGAAGGGACAGACGGTACTGGGCTACGCCATGCGCAAGCTGGACGGCGTGGAGTCCCTGCGGCGCTTCGGCGAGCCCTCGTTCCGCCGCGTCGGCGCCACGTCCGCGCGCGTGGTGGAGGTGTTGTGTGGGCTGCATCGGACGCTCGCCGGGGTGCATGCCTCGGGCGTGGTGGTGGGCGACTTCAACGACTTGAACGTGCTGGTGACGGGGCCGGCGGACGCGCACCTCATCGACGCGGACAGCTTCCAGTTTGGAGGCTTCCTGTGTTCGGTGTTCACCGAGCGCTTCCTCGACCCGGTGCGCCTGGGCGGTGCGACGAGCCTCGTTCCGACGAAGCCCGCCTCGGATGTGAGTGATTGGTATGGCTTCACCGTGGCCGCGATGCAGTCGCTCCTCTGCGTGGGGCCTCACGGCGGCGTACACCGGGCGAAGTCCCCGGCGGCACGGACGACTCCCGCGGGGCGATTGCTCCAGCGCATCACCGTCTTCCATCCAGATGTACAGTATCCGAAGCCCGCGCTTCCGCTGCGCACGCTGCCGGATGACGTGCTTCACCACCTGCACCGCGTCTTCGTGGAGGACCTGCGCGGTGTCTTCCCGCTGCCACTGCTGGAGGGCCTGCGCTTCTCCGCCTGCGCGTCGTGTGGCGTCGAACATGCGCGGAGCGCCTGTCCCACGTGCCAGCCCCACGCGGTGGCGGCGAGCACACCCGTCACCTCGGCTCGCGGTCAGGTGACGGCGACGCGCCTGTTCTCCACGCGCGGCGTCCTGGTGCACGCGAGCGTGGAGGAGGGCGTCCCCCGCTGGCTGTACCACGCGGACGGAGCCTATCGACGCGAGGACGGACGCGTGGCGCTGCGCGGACCCCTGGACCCCTCCTTGCGCTGGTCGCTGCAAGGGGACGCGACGCTGGTGGGGCGCGACGGAGTGGTGGCGGTGCTCGTCCCGGAGCGCCAGCCCGAGCGACTGAGCGTGGATTCTCCCGAGGGACGCCCGGCCTTCGCCTCCAATGCGAGACATCGCTACTGGGCGGTCGGCGGTGGACTGTGGCGGGACGGCGTGCAGGGGCCGGAGCGCATCGGCGACGTGCTGGAGGGACAGACGCGCTTGTTCGTGGGGCCTCGCTTCGGCCTGGGCTTCCATCGCGCGGGTGGACTGCGGGACGCGTTCATCTTCGATGCGGAGCGTCTGGGATTGCGAGACGGACTCGTGTTGCCGTGGCCCTCGGGACAGCTCGTGGACGCGGACTGTGTCTTCGACGGGACGCTGGCGTGGTTGTTCCTCGCGGAGGAGACGGCGGGGCGCACCCGGCACCACTGCGTGGTGGTGGGCTCGGACGGAGTGGTGCGCGCGAGCGATGTGGCCGAGGCGGGGGATGGCTCGTGGCTGGGTGGCGCGTTTCGGAGCGGACGGTGCGCGGTGGGGGAGGCGCTGTTCCGCGCGACGGACGTGGGCCTCACCCGCGTGGAGCTGCGCGGCGGCCGGCTGGAGGCCGTGCGCGAGTTTCCGGATGCCGAGCCCTTCGTGGACTCGGGTTGTCAGCTCCTGCTGACTCGGCAGGGGTTGTTGGTGGTGGGCAGACAGGACCTCACCACGCTGCGGATGGCGTGAGCGATTGAATTCTTCACATGGGGGTAGCGCGATGAAGAAGCACTTGAAGGAACTTCCGATGCCTGGCTTCTACCGGGCGGACCACGCGGGCCAGTACAGCTATGGCCCCGACGCGGGAAGGCTCCAACTGGAGGCGGGCGCGTGGCGGGGCGCGCATGGACTCACTTCGGCGGCGGCGGATGGGTTCAACCTGCACCTGTTGCTCATCGACGTGCAGAAGGACTTCTGCTTCCCGGAGGGCTCACTCTACGTTGCCGGACGCAGCGGACGCGGCGCGGTGGACGACAGCCGCCGAATCGCCGAGTTCATCTACAAGAACCTGGGCACGCTGACGAACGTCACGGCGACGCTGGACACCCACTTCGCGTACCAGATTTTCTTCCCGTCCTTCTGGGTGGACCAGGATGACAAGCCGCTCACGCCGTACCGCGAGGTGACTCGCGAGCACATCGAACGCGGGCAGGCCCGGCCCAACCCCGCGATGGCGAAGTGGCTGTGCGGCGGCAACTACCCCTGGCTGCTCAAGCAGGTGAAGTACTACTGCGAGGAGTTGGAACGCGCGGGGAAGTACACGCTGTACCTGTGGCCGCCGCACTGCCTCCTGGGCGGCGACGGACACGCGCTGGCCGGCGTGGTGCAAGAGGCGCGGCTGTTCCACTCGTACGCGCGCGGCATGCAGTCCTGGGCGGAGGTGAAGGGCGGCAACCCGTTGACGGAGAACTACTCCGTGCTGCGGCCGGAGGTGATGAGCCGGCATGACGGCCAGCCGCTGGCACAGCGCAACACCCAGTTCCTCAAGACGCTGTTGACGGCGGACGCGGTGGTGATTGGCGGACAGGCCGCGAGCCACTGCGTGAAGAGCTCCATCGACGACCTGCTCGGAGAAATCGTCGCGCAGGACGCGGCGTTGGCTCGCAAGGTGTATCTGTTGACGGACTGCATGTCCGCGGTGACGGTGCCCGACGGCAAGGGCGGCTTCGCGGCGGACTTCACCCCGCAGGCGGATGCGGCGCTGAAGCGCTTCGCCGACGCGGGCATGCACCTGGTGAAGTCCACGGACCCGCTGACGAGCTGGCCGGACCTGCGCATCGGCTGAGAGTAGTCCCTTCGTCACGAATCTGATGCTCCGACCTTGCTCCGAAGGGAACGAGGCGGGCGGAGCCATGCCCTCGGACCGAGGGAGAAAGTGAGCTGGACATGAGCAGCACAAGCAAGTCGACGTGGGCCCACCCGACGGCGGTGACGAAGCTCTTCGAGGACGCGCACGCGGAAGGGGTGCTGAGCCCCGCGGGGTTGCAGGCGCTGTCCGTGGTGGACCTGGGCGCGCAAATCCAGGCGGGGCTCGGCGTGCGCGTGGAGGACGTGCAGGCCAGCGAGGTGGTGCTGGTGACGGTGATGCCGGACGACTCGGGGAGCATCTCCTCGGGCGGGCACACGAAGACGGTGTGCGACGGGCACAACCTGGTGCTCGACTCGCTGCTGGCGAGCAAGCAGAAGGACGGCGTCCTCTTCCACACGCGCTACCTGAATGGCCATGTCCTCAATCCCTACCGGCCGCTGGAGGACGTGGTGCGGATGCACTCGAAGAACTACAGCGCGGACCAGGGCACGCCGCTGTACGACCAGGCCGTGGTGCTGTTAGGCACGGTGCTGGCGAAGTCCCAGGAGTTCAGCGGAAACGGCGTGCCGGTGCGCACGGTGACGCTGCTGATTACCGACGGCGCGGACATGCACTCCAGCCGCGCCCGGGCGAAGGACGTGGCGGCGGTGGTGAATGATTTGCGCCGCGCGGAGAACCACATCGTCGCGGCGATGGGCATCGACGACGGGAGCACGGACTTCCGGCGCGTGTTCCTGGAGATGGGCATCGAGGACAAATGGATTCTGACGCCCGGCCAGACAGCGCAGGAGATTCGCGCGGCCTTCCAGGTGTTCAGCCAGTCCGCGGTGCGAGTGAGTCAGGGGGCCGCGAGCTTCAGCCGCACGGCCCTGGGTGGCTTCGGACGGTGAGGCGTCAGGCCTCCTCTTCTTCCTCTACTTCTTCATCTTCTTCGATGTACTTGAAGACGAACCGTGACGTGTCGGTCAGGGCTTCGAGCACGGTGAAGCCCGGCCCAGCATCCATGACTCCTACAGCGTTCGTGTCGAGGTAGATTTCAATGTACCGGGCGCGCTCCAGGTCCTCGACGAGCCTCCAGCGGATGCCGCTCGGGGGAAGCCTGTCGCCTTCGCGGTAGCAGGGGACCTCGAAGGAGACGGGGGTGGAGAGCCGTGCCGGGTCGCCTCGGAAGATGCGGGCGATGCGTCCTTCCACCACGGCCTCGCCCGGGGTGTGGGGCGGGAGCGTGACGCGGGTTACCTCGAGCTGGACGTGAAGCTTCGCGTGTCGGGCGGCGCTGGCATCGCGACGGGCATAATCAGAAGGAAGGAGGGCCATGTCCAAAGCCTACCCTGACGAGGCCCGGAGAGGGATTCCTCCCCGGGCCTGATGATTCCCTTCGTGGCTCAGTGCACGCGGGCGGGCGGCAGGTTGGACGGCACCAGGCCCACGGACTTGAGGCCCGCCGTCGGCGCGCACACCAGCGCCTTCAAGTCATCGGCGCGCCGGGTGAGGTCGTCGAACGTTCGCACCGACTTCGTCATCGGGTCCGTCACCGTGGTGCCTCGCAGGTAGGGCGACAGCGCAGACGCCGCTCCCCGCGAGCGAGGAGCCACGTGGACGAACTCCGTCTGCGTCTCACCCGCGTGACAGCCGCTGCACGTGTTGAGGGAGAACTTGTGGCGCACCTCGTTCGACACGTTCGGCGCGCGCCAGAAGAAGTCCAGCGGCACCAGCGAGTGGGCCGCGAGGAACGGGAAGCCCCCGAAGGTTTCGGGCACCACATGCCGTTCCGCGAGCACGTCCGCGCTGTTCTCCGTCAGGTAGGTGGCCAGCAGTTGCGTGTTCTCGAAGTGCATCGCGGGCGTCAGCTTCGTCGTCGCCGGCATCAGGCCGAGCGGCGAGAGGATGAACTCGCGCATCTCCCACGGCTCCGCGAGCTCGATTTCATTGGTGCGAATCTGGTTCAGCGCGCTGCCCTCGTGCCGACCCGTCATCACCCCCCGCTTCGAGAAGCGGTCCGTGAGTGCCTGGAGCTTCGCGTTGTAGCCCGCGTTGCCCACCTTCACCGTGCCCAGTTCATGCCAGTCCGTGGCCCAGCGCTGGATGGACTCCGGCGTGGTGCCGGGCAGGGCGTACTCCAGGATGACGGTGAACTCGAGCGGCACACCGCTCGGGTCCACCACGCCGTAGATGAAGCGACCCTCTCCGGCCTGGATGCCCTGCTCGCGCAGGTCGATGCGGTTGATGATGGCCAGCAGCCGGAACGGCGCCGAGTTGAAGTCCAGCGGCGCCGACGGCCCGCCACTGCGCGCCTCCCACGGCCCCAGCACGCGCGTCTGCATCTCCGGGCGCGGGGGAATCTCCAGCCCGTTCACGTTCTGCTTCCCAAGCCACGTCTTCAGCCACGCACGCACCATCGGCGACGGGTCCTGTCCACCGGCCAGCTCGCGCATCACCGTGCCGAAGTGCCACGCGCCACCGGGCGCCGTGCGCACCGGGTCCTCGACGACGGACAGCGCCGTAATCATCAGCTCGCTCGGCTTGTCGATGGTGCACGTGGAGGTGGGCTGGCACACCGTGCGGGACTCGCAGCCGTTGGACGCCTTGCCGTCGCAGTCGTAGTAGCCCGGCGCGCAGGTGGTGCCGCACGTGGCCGCCACGCAGACGCCGTCCGCGTAGGGGCCGTCCTGGCAGGAGTTGCCGCAGGTGCCGCAGTGGTTGGGATTCGCCGTCAGGTCCACCTCGCAACCGTTGGAGGAGCGGCCGTCACAGTCCGCGGTGCCCGGCGGGCAGCGCAACTCATACGCGGGCCCTTCGGCGCACGTGGACACGTTGCCCGAGGCGTCCTTCGCTGAGAGGAACACCCGGTGGCTGCCTCCGGCGCTGAAGGGCGCGGTCGCGGTGAAGCGTCCCTCCGCGTCCGCCTGCACCGTGCGCGCGGGGGTTCCCGTGCACGCGACGTCGATGAAGATGGCCACGGTGGAGTGGGGCTCGGCGGTGCCCGTGACGACGAGCTGGCGGCCGCTGTTCAGGTACTGCCACTTCACGTCCGTGACGCGGGGCGGGGCCGGCGGGGTGCCGTCATTCTCGTACTCCATGGGATTGGAGCAGGGGGAAGGCGTGGAGTAGCCGCCCGAGTCCTTGGCTCGCGCGGACACGGTCACCTTCTCGTTCCTGGCCACATTGAACCGGGCGGAGAAGGAGCCGGCGCCATCCGTGGTCAGCGTCTGCTCCGCGGTGCCCTGGCAGGTGGCGTTCTTGAAGAGCTCCACGGTGACGCGCGGCTCCGCGCGGCCGTTGAAGGTGGGCTGGGGGCTGCCACCGGGCGAGCCCGGGTTGGTGTTGAGCAGCACCGGGGCGAGCCGCGGTGTGCCGTCGCCGTAGGGGTAGTCCACGGTGGGGCTGCAGGGTGAGCCATTGCCGAGGTCGTCATAGGCGCGCGCGGAGTAGGTGGCTCCGGGCGTCGTCGGGACGTCGATGGGGACCTCGCAGTAGTTGTTGGAGCCCGCCACGGTGCTCGCGACTTCTTGTCCGTAGCAGTTCGGGCCCTCGTACACGCGCACGGTGGCGCCTGACTCGGTGTGGAGCGTGAGGCGGCGGAGCCTTCCGATTTCAGCCTGCGTCCAGGCGGGCGCGGGGGTCTCCGGAGGCGTGCGGTCCACCCGGACGGTGTTGCCGAGGCGGACGTTGTTGTCCTCGCGGGTCTCCGTGGCGACGCCGTCCGGGTCCACCCTGGCGCTCAGGAAGTAGCTGCCCTCGGGCACGGACCGTGCGCTCACCGAGGCGGAGACTTCCCGACATTCGCCGGAGCGGAGGGAGAGGCGGTTGCTGGTGGCCAGGAGGATTTCATTCGTCCCAGGACCCGAGGCGGGGGTGAGGAAGAAGGAGGCCTCCGTCGAGCCGGCGCCGCCGCCCTCATTGCAGAGGCGCGCCCGGACGCGCAGTTCTCCCGTGCCGAGGGCGGAAGGGCCGGAGACGGACTCCACCTGGAAGTCGGGGCCGCCGAACTCGGGGCCAGGCTCGGTGGGGTCGGGCCGGGGCTGGGTGGGGTCCTCATC
>NZ_JABXEM010000348.1:0-9846 GCF_013372595.1 Myxococcus sp. AM011 | reverse complement strand
GCCCGCCCCTCGACTGCCCACCGCCGTTCGAGCTCCGCGCGACAGGCTCGTCCACCGAGGCCGAGGCCCCAGGACGCGGCGCCGCGAGGCCCGAGCGGTACGGATGCTCCTCCACCACCGGCACGCTGCGGCGGATGGTCCGCTCGATGTCGCGCAGGTACGCGCGCTCCTCGCCGTCGCAGAAGGACACCGCGGTGCCCGTCGCGCCCGCGCGGCCCGTGCGGCCGATGCGGTGCACGTACTGCTCCGGCACGTTGGGCAGGTCGTAGTTGACGACGAAGCTCAACCCGTCGATGTCGATGCCGCGCGCCGCGATGTCCGTGGCCACCAGCACCCGGAGCGAGCCGTTGCGGAAGTCGTCCAGCGCGCGCTCACGCGCGTTCTGGCTCTTGTTGCCGTGAATCGCGGCGGCCGTGACTCCGGAGCCCTCGAGCTGCTTGGCCACCCGGTTGGCGCCGTGCTTGGTGCGCGTGAAGACCAGCGCCCGCTCAATCTTGCCGTCCTTCAAGAGGTGCGTGAGCAAGCCGCGCTTCTGCTCGCGCTCCACGAAGTACACCTGCTGAGCAACCGTCTCCGCCGTGCTGGAGACCGGCGTCACCTCCACGCGGATGGGGTCCGTGAGGATGTTGCGCGACAGGTCCACAATCTCCGGCGGCATCGTCGCGCTGAAGAAGAGCGTCTGCCGCTTCGAGGGCAGCGCCTTGATGACCTTGCGCACGTCATGGATGAAGCCCATGTCGAGCATGCGGTCCGCCTCGTCGAGCACGAACACCTCGAGCGAGCGCAGCGACACGTAGCCCTGGTCCATCAAGTCGAGCAGGCGGCCAGGCGTCGCCACCAGCACATCCACGCCGCTCTTGAGTGCCTGCACCTGCGCGCCCTGGCCCACGCCGCCGAAAATCACCGCGTGGCGCAGCGGCAGGTTCTTGCCGTACGTCGCGAAGCTCTCGCTCACCTGCCCCGCGAGCTCTCGCGTGGGAGTGAGCACCAGGCAACGCACGGGACGCGCGCCCCCGGACGGCGCCTTGGCGGACAGTCGCTGGAGAATCGGCAGCGCGAACGCCGCCGTCTTCCCCGTACCCGTCTGGGCCACGCCGAGCACGTCCTTCCCAGCCAGGGCGTGTGGAATCGCCTTCATCTGGATGGGCGTAGGAGTGGTGTACCCCTCCGCCTTGACCGCGCGCAGGAGGGTGTCGTGAAGCTGCAATTCGTCGAAAGTCATGGATTCCTAGTCGAAGTGAGTCTGCTTCCTCGCCAGGCAAGGAAGCCCGCGCAGCGAGCCCAATCGAGTTCAAACCCGAGGGCACCTGGCGGTGCGCGGTCCGGCCCGGCCGGCCGACCCGCTTGAGAATGTCGGAGAACAGGGGGGTCCTCCCGCCCATTCCACGCATTCGGCCGCGGACCCTGCCCTCTCCCGGGACGGATGTCCCGTGAAATCGAGCCCTTGACAGCCGCTTTGTGGAGTGTCGTGCGAACGAGGAGGGCCCCGAGGCATCCAGCCCCGGGGCCCTCTTCACCATCCGTCATGCCCGCGCTTCTGGCAGTGACGCCTGGAGCACATCAGGCAGGGGCTCATAGGTCCCCAACCGCATGCTCGCCTGGGCACGGCCCTGCGTCCTGCCCCGCAAGCCCGTCACGTAGCCGAAGAGGCTGGCCATGGGCACCCGCGCGGACACCACCCGGGCATTTCCCCGCGTCTCCATCCCCAGCACCCGACCTCGCCGTGAGGCCAGGTCTCCCAACACCTCGCCCACGTACTCCTCGGGCGTGGTGACTTCCACGTCCATCACCGGCTCCAGCACCTGCACGCCCACCCGCCGCACCGCCTCCTGGAGCGCCAGGGAGCCCGCCATGGCGAACGCCTGAGGGGTGGAGTCGCGCACGTGCGTATCTCCATCCACCAGTCGGACCTCCACGTCGACGAGCGCCACGCCGTCCCGCACGCCGCGCTCCATGGCCCCCGCCACACCCTTCTGGATGGCGGGCACCAGCTCCCTCGGAATGGTGCCGCCCTTCGTGTCGTCCACGAAGACGAGCCCCGCGCCTCGCGCCGCTGGAGCCACGTCCAGCACCACGCGCGCATACTGTCCGGGACCGCCCGTCTGACGGACGTGCCGGTACTCCTGACGCACGGCGCGCTTGAGCGTGTCGCGGTAGGCCACCTTGGGCTGTCCCACGCGCGCCTCCACGCCGTACTCCGTCCTCAGTCGGTCCACGACCACCTCCAGGTGAAGCTCACCCATTCCGGACAGCAGCACCTGGCCGCTCTCCGGGTCCACGCCCACTCGCAGCGACGGGTCCTCCGCCGCCAGTCGATGCAGGCCCTCTTCCAGCTTCGGCAGCTCCGCGGGCGACTTCGCCTCCACGGCGAGGTGCACCACGGGCTCCGGGAAGCCGAGCGACTCCAGCACCACCGGTGCCTCGGGGTCGCTCAGCGTGTCTCCCGTGCGCACGTTCTTCAGGCCGAGCGCCGCCGCGATATCTCCCGCATGGACTTCCGAGACCTCCTCCCTGCGATTGGCATGCATGAACATCAGCCGACCCACGCGCTCCCGCTTGCCCGTGGCGGGATTCAGCAGGACGGTGCCCGCGCGCAACGTGCCTGAATAGACACGCAGGAAGACGATGTTGCCCACGTTCTTGTCACTCATCATCTTGAACACCAGCGCGGCCGGAGGACTGTCGTCGGAAGGCCCGCGGAAGGCACGTTGCTCCGTGCCCGGAACGAGTCCCTCCACCGCCGGAAGGTCCGAGGGCGCGGGCAGGTAGTCGACGACGGCGTCCAGCAGCATCTGCACTCCCTTCTTCTTGAACGCCGAGCCGGCGAGCACCGGCACCAGCGTGCGCGACAGCGTCCCCGCGCGAAGCGCCCGCGACAGGTCCTCTCCCGTGATGGCGTCCAGCCGCCCGTCCACGAACTTCTCCATGACTCCGTCGTCCACGTCCGCCGCCGCTTCGATGAGCCGCAGGCGCAGCGTCTCCACCTGCTTCCGTGCCTCCTCCGGCACGGACTCCTCCTCCTGGTACTCACCGCCCTCGCCGTCGAAGCGGAGCGTCTTCATGCGCACCAGGTCCACGAGGCCCCGGAACTCCGACTCCCCGCCGAGCGGCCACTGCACCGCCACGGCGCGAGCGCCCAGGCGCTCACGGATGGACTCCAGGCTCATGACGAAGTCCGCGCCCACCTTGTCCATCTTGTTGATGAAGGCGATGCGCGGGACCCCGTAGCGGTCCGCCTGACGCCACACCGCCTCCGACTGGGGCTCCACGCCCTGGCTCGCGTCGAACACGGCCACCGCGCCGTCCAGCACGCGCAGGGAGCGCTCCACCTCGATGGTGAAGTCCACATGTCCCGGCGTGTCCAGGATGTTGATGCGATGGGGCGTGCCCGAGGAGGGGCCGTGACGAGGAGACCAGAACGCGGTGGTGGCCGCGGAGGTGATGGTGATGCCGCGCTGCTTCTCCTGCGGCAGCCAGTCCATCTCCGTGGAGCCGTCATGGACTTCTCCCGTGGAGTGGATGCGACCGGTGAAGAACAGGACGCGCTCGGTGAGCGTCGTCTTGCCCGCGTCGATGTGCGCCATGATGCCGATGTTGCGATACCGCTCGATGCGAGTGCTGCGGGACATGAAGGACTCCTGTTCCCGTCGGGCAGCGAGGCCCGCGGGTTGGAAAATGATTGAGGAGCCGGTTGGAGACACGACGGGCGTGGAGCCGTCGGGCGCACGCACGCGCGACGTGCCGGAGGGGCTCGAAAGGCCCGCTCAGGGACGCGTGAGGACACACGACGACTCAGACGGAGCCAGGGCGGAACCGGGCTTCACGACACGCGGGAACCAGCGACCCGCGCGCAGGAAGGACTCCGGCCCGCCTGCTCAAATGTCGAGCAGAACCTCGTGACGGGGGGAAAGGCACACGTCCGCCGCCGGCGCGGGGAAGCGCGCAATCAGCAGGGCAGTGAAGGAGACGGGCCTCATGATGCGTATGAGTTAAGACAGACGACAGCCATTGTCAACTCACGGCCCTGGATGTTCCGTGAAGCAGCCGGGCGCAACGCGGGCGAGCGATGCGCATCGCCGCGCGCCGGTCCGGTTCTCAGCTCAGAGTTCCGCGTCCTTGCACAGCTCGTCCTGCAGCTCGGTGAGGGCCTTGCGAGCACGCATGGGCTGGCAGGTGTTCTCCAGGAAGTAGGAGGAGGCGCCAACCGTGGCCGCCTTGAGCTTCGCGCCCAGCGCCGCCCAACAGCGCTCGAAGGCCACCTTCCTCGCCTCCGCCGCGCGAGCGTCGTCCTTGGGCAGATCCAACGCCGCGAGCACCGTCACTCCGAGCGCCTCGTCCTTGCAGGCTTCGGAGTCCTTGCGCTCCCCCACCGCCAGGGCGAAGAGCGGCATCGCCACGTACGCGAAGTGGCCCTGCTTCACGAGCCGGGCGGCCTTCAGCGCGGACTCAGGCCCCGTGCCCACCGCGAGCTGTTGGTACGTTTCGACACAGTCGCGCCCGTCCTTCGCGAGGCAGCGCTCCAGCCCCTTCACCGCGCTCGCGTCACGCACGGTGGCGTAGGCCGGGGCCTTGGCGAGGAAGGCATACCGCTGGCCCAGGGTGTGCGCCTTGCGCGCGGCGGCGAACGGCTCCTTGTCCGTGGGCGTGACGGCTTCGACCTCCGCCGTCGCGGCCTCCGTGACCAGGCCTCGCCATGCATCCGTGCGCGTCGCGGGGGGGACATCCTCCGCGCGCTCCAGCAGCTCCGCCCAGGCCTGCTGAGAGGCCAGGGTCTGGAGGTCCGCGAGCGTCGCCGGCGGCTTCGCCACCGCCACCGTCGACACCAGACAAGCCATCACCACCGCGTGTCGCTTCATCGTCCAAGCCTCCCGCCGAGAAACGCCGCCCCGGTGGCCGCGCCATCGCGGACCGTGGTGAAGATGAGCGTGGAGCCGCTGCGCTCCAGCGCGAGCGCGGGTCCGTAACGACACGTCAACGCGGTGACTTCCTTCAGCGCGGCACAACGTTTCCGCGCCTGGGTGAAGAGCGGCGCGCAAGCCGCCCAGACGTCCACATCGGCCATCACCTCGTCATCGAAGGTCTTCCAGTCGAAGGTGAAGCTCGCCGACGTGCCACAGGCTCCGCGCAGCGCCGTCAGGGCCTCTTCGGCGCGCGCGGTGTACTTCTTCTCCAGATAGGGCCACGCCTTCTTCTCGAAGGCCGCGACCCGCCCGGACTCACGTTGCAGGGTGTGCGCCGTGAGGACCTCGGAGGCGGACGCGGCATCCGTCGCCTCTTGATTGAACCGCACGCGGAAGGCGGGCTTGCCCGGCACGAAGACCTCGTAGACACCGCTCTCACGCTCGGTCGCCAGGACCCAGGTCGAGCCGCGATGACGGGCCACGTAGTCGACACCGGCGCGGGTGGTCCGGACCTCGCAGCGCACCGCGAGGCCGTCATGTTCGGAATCGGCGCCTCGAAGCTGGAGCACCGCCGCCGCCGACTCGCGGGGAGCCAGCGTGACGACCTCCAACGTCTGTCCGTCCTTGCCCCGATAGACCTTGTGCGAAAGGGCCTCCAGGGACTCCGCCGCCACGGCCGCATGGGCCAGGAGCAGCGCGAACATCACCGCCAGCCTCCGCGCCATGGTCAGTTCAGCGCCTTCTCGAGCACGGCCTTGGCGTTGTCCGTGATGTTCGTGTGGTCCTTCGACATGTGGTACGTGAGCGTGCCCTTCTCCAGCGAAAGGTTCTGCTGCGTCGCCCCGTTGACGCTGGTGTCCTTCTTGTCCGCGGGCTTCACGCCGCTGAACAGGCACGACACGGCGGTGACCTTCTTCAAGATGGCCTTCTTGTACGCGGGGCGCTCACACATCGCCGTCACCCCGTCGATCGCCGCTTCACAGTAGGAACTGAAGCTCGTGCTCGGCCAGTCCTCCGGCTTGAAGTTCTGGAAGTCCGTCTTCACGGCGAGCTTCGTGCCGCACTTGTCGTTGGCCTCCTTCAACGGCTCGGCGATCTGCTCCTCGAACGAGGCCTTGGCCTCCTCCTGCGCGGGCTTCAGGTCCTCTTCGGCGAAAGCGGACATCGACAGCAGGGCCACGGCGGCGAACGCGAACTTCGAAGACATGCGGAACTTCTCCTTGAAGATAACGACATCCGCGAGTTTCGAAGTGTCCTGCTTCTGACGCAAGATTGTCCGACGTCAACCCTACCGACGGAGGTGTCTCTCAGGTGCTGAGAGCCCGTACACGCGCGGCGAGGTTCTGGGTGAAGAGCCGGTAGATGCGCAGCGCGGCGGCCTCGTGCGTGTCCAGGTAGTGCTGGAAGCCGGCGCGGGTGATGCGCAGCGCGCGGACGGACGTGCGCGCCTTGACGCGGGCGGACACGGGCGCGTCCTGGACCAGCGAGATTTCTCCCAGATACGCCCCGGGCCCGAGCGTGTTGAGCCGGCGCGCGTCGTCCTCCGTGCCGCTGAAGACATCCACGGTGCCCTCCAGCAACACGAAGAGGCCCACGCCCGCGGCGCCCTTCTCCAGCACCACCGCACCCGCGGGGATGAGCACCTGTCGCGCCACGCGATACAGGTCCTTCATGTCGTCCAGCGACAGCTCGCCGAAGATGGGAATCGCCTTGAGGTACCCGTAGCCGTTGGCCTCGGGCGACGAGCTCTGGGAAGGCAGCCGCGCGATGACGGCCTCCGCCTCCGCGTCCATGCCCATGCGGCGCAAGAGGCGCGCCTTCTCCGCGGCCAGCGCGGGGTCGGCTCGAGCAACCTCGGATCCCCGCATCGTGTCCGCGAGCAGCGCCAGCGCCCTGCGCGTGAAGCCCTCCGCGTCCAGCAACATGCACATGCGCAGCACCGACTCCACGTGCCGACCATCTCCCGCTGGCACGCTGCCCAGCGCCTCCACCTCGGCGTGGGGTTGGCCCAGCTCGCGGTAGATGAGCGCCGCCTCGAACGGACGTCCGAGGCGGACCAGGCACTGCGCCACCGGCTCGCGAGCGCCCAGGCCCCGGTAGACATCCAGCGCCCGCTCCAGCGCGCCGCCGCGCTCGAAGGCGGCGGCGGCCCGGTCCGCTTCACCCGCACGCAGCCAGGCCTCCGCCGCGTCCACGTACTGGCCGCCCTGGACATAGAGCGCCGCCATCCGCGAATCCTCGCCGCAGCCCACCAGGAGCCGCGCGGCGCCGGAGAAGTCCCGCGCCCACCGCAGCACCTCCGCCAGTTGCTTGCGCACTTCTGGAGGCGTCGCCGTCGCGTCGCGCAGCAGGCGCTCCCGCTGCGCCGACCCCAGCTCCTCGTAGAGCCTGGCCGCCGTCGCGGCCGACTCCAGCCCCATCAGGGATTGCAGCGCCTGGAGCGTTCCCTCCGCACCGGCTCTCTCCCCGTTCGACTCGGGCACTTCCGCCTCGGACCCTGACATTGCGCGTCCCCCTGGCCGGGAGATGAAACCCCCACATCGGCGACCCTACCCGAGGGCCCCGACGTCCCGGCAGACGTGCGCCGCCTATATCACCCCTCGCCGGCCCCCGAAGAATCCAGGACGGCGAGGAGCCCCTCGTCAGCGGACGAGGATGAGCTCCGTGTCGAAGACGAGCACCGAGTACGGCGGAATGGCGCCCGAGCTGCCCTGCGCCCCGTACCCGAGCGAGGACGGGATGACGAGCCGGCGCTTGCCACCCACCCGCATGCCCACGATGCCCTGGTCCCACCCGTCGATGACGGACCCCTGGCCCAGGGTGAAGTCGATGGGGGACTTGCCCGCGGACGAGTCGAACTTCTTCCCGTCCGGCAACCAGCCCGTGTAGTGCACGTAGACGCGCTTGCCCGCGGTGGCCACGTCACCCGCGCCCGGCTCCCCCAGGTCCTGGGTGTAGAGGCCGCTGGAGCTGCGAGTCATCGCCGCCAGGTCCACGTTCAGGCTCTCCGCGTACGTCACCTTGGTGGGGTCGCCATTGTCCGGGTTGCCCGTGTCCGGCGGCGGCGTGTCGACTTCATCGCTGTCGCAGCCGGCGAGGGGAAGCATCAGGGCGGCGCAGAGCAGCAGGGAGCGAAACATGGAGGCCTCGGGAAGGAGTGCCGGAGTCCGGCGATGAACGGGCTCCCAGCCTGCCCTGGAGCGCCCCCTCACGAAAGCAGAAGCGTGACCGCCTGCCTGCCGACAAGGCCCCAGGGCGAATTGCACGGGCGCCCCCGGCACGCTTCCGCTATGCAGGAGCACGATGCCACGCTGGCTCAGCCTCCTCCTGTTCTTCGTCCCGGTCCTCGCGGTGATGGCGACCGCGCACGTCTACCTCTACCGCCGGCTCGTGCGCGACCAGACGGCCCGGCGCGGGCTGCGGCTCGGCGCCCAGGTCCTGTTCGGCTTCGGCTTCCTGGGGGCCGTCGGCTTCAGGTTCCTCGGCGGCCTGTTCCCCTCCGAGCTGGGGCGAATCGTCGGAATCGGCCTGCTCGTGTGGATGGGGCTGGTGCTGTACCTGCTCCTCTTCACGCTCGCCGTGGAGCTCGTCCTGCGCGCCGTCGTCCGGTGGCGCACGCGACGCACCACGCCAGCTCCCGAGCCGCCCGCACAACCGCCCTCCCCCGAGCGCCGGGCCATCCTCACCGGAGGACTGGCCGTGGGCGCGGGGCTCGCGGGCGCCGGCGTGAGCACCTTCGGCGCGTGGCGCGCCTTCCACCCGCCCGACGTGCGCGACATCCCGGTGCGGCTGCCCCGGCTGCCCCGGGCCCTGGATGGGTTCTCCCTGGTGCAGCTCACCGACATCCACATCGGAGATGTCCTCCAGCGACACTTCGTGGACGAGCTGGTGGCGCGCACCAATGCCCTGAAGCCGGACGTCATCGCCATCACCGGAGACCTGGTGGATGGGAGCGTGGAGAGCCTGGGTGCGTACGTCGCGGGCTTCGGCGCGCTGCGTGCCCGGCACGGAGTGTTCTTCGTCACCGGCAACCATGACTACTATTCTGGCGCATCGTCATGGGTGGCCTACCTGGAGCGACTGGGCATCACCGTGCTGCGCAACCGCGCCGTGGACATCGGCGAGACGGGTGCGTCCTTCACCCTGGCCGGGGTGGACGACTGGAGCGCGGCCCGGATGGGCGAGCCCGGGTACGATTTGGACGCGGCGCTGCGAGGCGTGAATCCGGACCGGGCCTCCGTCCTCCTGGCACACCAGCCGTCCAACTTCGACGAGGTCGCCCGGCGGGGGGTGGGACTCCAGGTTTCCGGCCATACCCACGGCGGGCAGATGTTCCCTGGCAACCTCATGGCCGACGCCATCTGGGGACAACGCAACGCGGGACTCAGCCGCACGGGCGACTCTCATATCTACGTCAGCCGGGGCTGTGGTTTCGTCGGGCCGCCGATGCGCGTGGCCGCTCCGCCGGAAATCGCGCGGCTGGTGCTTCAGCCCGGGTGAGCACGCGCGACATCATCCGTGATTCCGGCGGGTTGGGTGGCGTGGAGCGCGCGCGTTCCAGGCTGGAAACATATTTCAGGGCGGGCCGTCCATGAGCCGGGTGATGGGGAGTCCCTCGGACGAAGAGCTCATGGAACGGTTCTGCGACGGAGCACCAGACGCCTTCGAGGCCCTCTTCGCGCGCCACTCCGGCCGCGTGCAGGGCTTTCTGACGCGCATGGTTCGCGACGGCTCGCTCGCCGAGGACCTCTTGCAGACCACCTTCCTATCCGTCATCCGAGCCCGGGGGCGCTACGAGCCCGGAACCCGCTTTGTCCCCTGGCTGATGACCATCGCCGCCAACGCCGCGCGCGATTCCCTGCGTCATCGCCAGCATGTGGAGGCCTACTCCTCGGGCGTGGGCACAGGCGCCCCCACATCCGCGCCCCCGCCTTCTGGGGACCCC
>NZ_JABXEM010000347.1:0-9885 GCF_013372595.1 Myxococcus sp. AM011 | reverse complement strand
GGCCTGGGGCTGGGGCTGGGGGCGCTGCTCTTGAAGCTCCTGGTGGGAGATGGGGTCGGCATCCACGACGAGTCGCTCCAGTTCTACATGGGAGGCACGGTGCTCAGGCCGCACCTGTCCACCGGCAACGTGCTGGCCGTGGGCCTCGGGGTCGTCTTCGTGGTGGTGGCCGCGGCGCTGGTGCCCGCGTGGCGAGGCAGCTCCGTCTCTCCCGCCGTGGCGATGCTGAAGAGGGAGGACTGACGCCATGCCCGTCCTGTTCCAGATGGCATTGCGCAACCTCTTCGCCCACCGCGAGCGCATGCTGCTGTTGTTCTCCGTGGTGGCGGCGGCCAGTGGTGTGCTGGTGTTGTCGATGGCCCTGACGGCGGGAGTCGCCTCCGCGCACCGCGAGGCCATCACCACGTTCCTGAGCGGCGAGCTCAACGTCGGCGGCTACTTCAAGGTCCATCCCGACAGCATCTCTCCGGTGATGGGCAGCGCGGGCCCGGTGCGCGAGGTGGTGGCGCCGCTCGTCCCGGCGGACTGTCACCTGCGCGAGCGGGGACGGGGCCGCGCCACCGTGGGCTTCTCCCAGCGCCGCTTCTCGTCCTATCTCGTGTCGTTGGACGTCGCCGCGGAGCAGGGCGCGCTCGGCACGCTGCGCATGAAGGAAGGGAGCCTCGCGGCCCTGTCGCGGCCCCGGACGGTGGTGCTCTCCACGACGATGGCCGAGCGGCTCCAGGTGGGAATGGGCGACGTGGCCACGCTCTTCGCGGAGTCGGTGGGCACGCTGCGCCGCAACGCGCTGGACGTGGAGGTGGTGGCCATCATGGAGCGGGCGGGTCTGCTCGGCGGCTCCTCGGGCATCCTCGTCTCCAACGACACCCTGCGCGAACTGGAGGGCTACCGCCCCGGCGCCGCGGGGGTGCTCCAGCTCTCCTGTGCCTCGGGAAGCGCGGGGACGGTGGACGTGGATGCGCTGGGTGACTCCTGGCGTGTGGCCCTGCGCACCGCGGGCTTCGAGGTGCTCCCGGCCCTGCACGAGGCCTACGGCGACAAGCTGTCTCCCATGTTGCGCGAAGGCTGGCGCGGCCAGCGGCTGGACGTCTCCACGTGGCAGGACGAGTCCGCGTTCCTCAGCTTCGTCACCGACGGCCTGGGGGCGCTGACGGTGCTGCTGGGCCTGGTGGTGTTGGGCGTCGTCCTGGTGGGCATCTTCATGGCGCAGAGTGTCGCCGTGCGGGAGCGGACCCGGGAGATTGGGACGCTGCGCGCCATGGGCATGCAGCGCCCCCGGGTGGCGGTGCTCTTCATGTTGGAGGGGCTGCTCCTGGGTTTCGTGGGCGCGGTGACGGGCGCCGTCGTCGCGCTGGGGTTGGGCACACTGCTGCATGGCCGCGTCCCCCTGCCGGAGCCGCTCATCGACTTGTTCTTCAGCACCCACCTGCCGCTGGAGCCGAGCGTGGGTTCGGCGGTGGTCGCCGTGGTGCTCGTCACGTGTTGTGCCGCGCTCGCGGTGGTGGTCCCCTCGCTGCGCGCCGCCTGGTTGTCCCCTCGCTCCGCCATGGAGTCGCTGTGAACCTGGTGCCTGCCCGCCGCTTCCTCACGCTGCTCACCCTGTTGCTGTCTCCCACCCTGGCCAGCGCCGACAAGGTGGCGAAGCCCTCTGGCGAGGAGGTGCTGCGCCTCATCGACGAGCGCATGGCCTTCCAGAGCGACTACAAGGGCACGGTGCGGCTGCGCGAGCTGCGCAAGGACGGCACCGAGAACCTGATGGAGCTGGAGGTCTACCGGCGCGACTCGTCGAGGGATTTGCTCATCTACATCACCAAGCCGCGGCACCTCGCCGGTGGCGGCTATCTGCGCATGGGGCGCAACCTCTGGGAGTACGAGGCGTCGACGGGCCAGTGGCAGCGGACGACCCAGCGCGGCAACATCGTCAACACCGTCTCCTGCGAAGAGGACTTCGACCGCTCGCGCCTGGCGGAGAGCTACGATGTGAAGGACGAGGGCGAGGAGGTCGTCAGCGGAACCTCCTTCCGCAAGCTCCACCTCACCTCGAAGGACGGCGCCCAGGTCTCCTATGTGCAGTTGCGCATCTGGGTGGACCCGGCGTTCAACATCGTCAAGCGCATCGGCTATGCGCCCTCCGGCCGAGTCCTCCGCACCGACGTCATCCGCAGCTACCAGCCCATGAAGGACCCGCTGGCTGGCAAGGTCGTCTTTCCCTACAAGGAAGTGCTGGAGATTGAAGAGGCGTCGGGCTCGCAGTTCACGGTGCGCTACGACGACGTGACGCTGAAGGCGCTGAACCCGAACATGTTCACGAAGACGTGGCTGGAAGGACGGGTGCGCTGAGGCGCATGCCCGTCCTCCCTTCGCTGCTCATCCCTTCTTCTGGATGAGCAGCCGCGCCAGCTCCCGCACTCCGGGCTCGCGCAGCAGGTCGGAGTGCTGTCCCGGCAGCGTCACCAAATCCAACTGCTCCCGGGGCAGGTGGGCGTCCCAGCCGAACGTCTCGTCATGGAACTCGGCCAGCGTCATGGCGCCCCGGATGATGAGGGGGCGCACGTGGCGCGGCGCCTTGACCTGCCACTGCGCGGCCTGCGGCGTCAGCACCTCTCCCAACACCTTCCAGGCGCGAGCGACGTCCATGCCCCGGAAGTGGGGTGAGGCCATCCCCGAGGCGCGGGCGCGCTCGGCCACGTGCTCCCACTTCGCCTCGAGCGACATGCCCTCCAGCGCGCCCGCCAGGGTGGCGTCGTACACGCCCAGCACGTCCGCCATGGCCAGCACGGACTCCAGCCGCTGCGCGGGCATCTCCGCCTGGATGACCTCGGAGGTGAGGGTGTCCACCACCGCCAGCAGCTCCACCTGCTCGCCCTGTGCCTCCAGGAGCGCGGCCACGCCCATGGCCGGATAGCCACCGTAGGAGAAGCCCATCAGCCGGTAGGGGCCGTGAGGCTGCATGGCGCGGATGTCTCGGGCGTAGGCCGCCACGCGCTCGTCGAAGGAGCCGAGGGGCTGGTCCGGCGTCAGCGTCTCCGGTGCCTGGATGCCGTAGCAGAGGAAGTGCGGCTCCAGGACGGGGACCAGCTCGCGGTAGTGGTAGACCTCGCCGTCGCCCGCGTGGAAGAGGAACAGCGGCGTCGCGTCCTCGGGGACGTCGCGGCTGGCCAGGCGGAGGACGTTGGAGCGCGAGTGCCCTTCGCGGAAGTACTCCTGGATGGCCTCCGCCGAGTCCTGGAGGACGGCGTTCTGGAAGAGGACGGCCAGCGGCAGGGGAATGCCGAGCTCGTCCTCCAGCCGCGCCAGCAATCGCATGGCGAGGATGGAGTCGCCGCCGATGGTGAAGAAGTCGTCTTCGACGCTGACACCCGGCTTCTCCAGCACCTCCCGCCACAGCCGGTGGAGCACCATCTCCAGCGTGGTGCGGAACGGGGTCTCCGTGCGCGCCGACGCCGAGGTCTCCACGACGGGGGCCGGGCGCGACTCCGGAGACGGGAGGGCCTGACGGTCCACCTTGCCGTTGGCGTTGATGGGCAACTGCTCCATCACCACGAAGTCCGCGGGCACCATGTACGCGGGGAGCAGCGCCGCCACGTGCGCGCGCAGGGCGTCCGCCTGGACGGAGCCGGGCGCCTGGAGATAGGCGCAGAGAGACTGCACGCCCGCGGCCGTGGTCCGCGCGATGACGACGGCCTCCTCCACTCCCGCGTGTCGTCGCAGGCAGGTCTCGATTTCCGACAGCTCGATGCGGAAGCCGCGAATCTTCACCTGGTGGTCCGCGCGGCCGAGGAAGCGCAGGCGCCCATCCGGCAGCATCCGCGCCAGGTCTCCCGTCCGGTACATGCGCGCGCCGGGCTCCTCGGAGAACGGGTCCGGAATGAAGCGCTCCGCCGTCGCATGCGGCGCGCCCAGGTAGCCGCGCGAGAGCGCCGCCCCGCCGATGTAGACACCACCGGGCTGGCCCGGGATGACGGGCGCCAGGTGGTCATCCAACAGGTAGATGCGCACGCGGGGGATGGGCCGGCCGATGGGGAAGGTGGCCTCGGTGCCCAGACCCTCGACGCCGGGGATGTCGCAGGTGGCGGAGGTGATGGTGCACTCGGTGGGGCCGTAGACGTTGACCCACGGCGCGTGAGCACCGCCCACGCGCACCCAGGCGTCATAGGTCTCCCGCTTGAGGACATCGCCTCCCGGGGCGAGCAGGCGCAGGCGGCGCGGAAGCCGCTGGCCCGAGGACTCCATCTGCCGAATCCACTCCTCGATGTACGTGGGAGGCAGGCTGATGAGGGTGATGTCCGTCTCCTCCAGGTACGGAGCCATCGCGTGCGCGGGGACCAGCCCGTTGCGCAGGACAACGGTGGCCCCCACCGCCAGCGGCGGATAGAGGTCCTCGGCGGCGGCGTCGAAGGTGAGCGGCGCGAACTGGAGCATCCGGTCTCCGGCCCTCAGCCCGAAGCGCTTCACGATGGCCAGGTTGTGGTTCACCACCGAGCGGTGCTCCACCATCACTCCCTTGGGCTCGCCCGTGGAGCCGGAGGTGAAGACGATGTACGCCACCTGGGAGTCCGCGACCCGGCGCGGTCCGGGCGCCAGGTCCTCCGGAACAGTCTCCGGCTGGCGTGGCACCGCGACGTGGGGAACGAGCCACTCGTTCGCGGTCCGTGCGTCCTCGTCCAACCACAGTCGGCGGATTCCCGCCCGCTCCACCACGGCCTGCTTGCGTGCGTCAGGCCAGCCCGCGTCGAGCGGGACGTAGGCGCCGCCCGCCTTCATGATGCCCAGCAGCACCGCCATGGCTTGCGCGGAGGGCTCCATCATCACGCCGACGCGCTCCTCGGGATGCAGGCCCTTTTCCACCAGCTCGCGGGCGAGCAGGTTGGCGCGGGCATTCAGTTCGGCGTAGCTCCACGTCGTCGCGCCATGCGCCACGGCGGCGGCCGTGGGCGAGCGCGGCACCTGGGCCTCGAAGACGGTGTGGATGCAGGCCCCGGTGGGAATCTCCTGCGGCCCTCCATCCAGCGACGCGAGCACCTCCGCGCGCTGCAGGTCGGACAGCAGCGACAGGCGGGACAGCGGCGCGTCAGGAACCCGCAGCGCCGAGTCCACCCACTGCTCGAACGAGCGGGCCATGCGCTCGCCGGACTCCGCCGTGAAGAGGGCTCCGTCGACGGCGAGCAGTCCCTCCAACCCGCCATGCGTCTCCTCGACGAGGCTGACCACCACGTCATACGCGGGGATGACGCCGGGGGCGTCCAGCTCCTCCACCGCGAGGCCGTCCATGCGGAGCGTGCCCGCCGAATCCAGCATCACCAGCGTCTGCGCCAGGGCTTGAGAGGTGCGCGGACCCTCCGGCACCACGGCATCCGAGATTCGCTTGAAGGCGACGTCCTGATGGGCCGTGGCGTGGGCCACCACCGCCTGGGCGCGTCGGAGCAATTGTCGGAAGGACGGGTTGCCCGTCAGGTCCGTACACAGGGGGAGGACGTTGGCGAAGTAGCCGACCATCCGCTCCGTCTGGGGCAGGGTGCGTCCGGAGAAGGGCGAGGCCACCACGACGGAGCCCTGGCCGCTGAGCCGATGCAGCCAGGACTGGACGAGCGCCAGCACCGACGTGAAGGGGGACACCCGCTCGCGACGGGACAGCTCGCGGAGCGCGTCTCCCTGCGAGGGGGAGAACGCCACGCGAACAGGACGCATGTTGGCGTTGAGTGCCGGCGCCCGACGCGGGAAGTCCACGGGCAGGTCCAACACGGGAGGCGCATTCGCCAGCGCCTGCTTCCACGACGCGAGCGACTCGGTCTCCCGCTGCAGGGCGTCTTCGCTCCGCTGCCACCGCGCCACGTCGGTGTACTGGAGCGGGGCCGGCGGAAGCAGGGGCGTCACCCGCGCCCGCGCCGCCTGGTAGGCGGTGGCCACCTCGTCCATGAACGCGTGGAGTCCCAGGCCGTCGGAGACGAGGTGGCTCACGGCGAGCACGAGGACATGGCGAGTGCCCGTCGCATCCAGGCGGAGCAGCTCGAAGCGGTACAGCGGACCCCGGGCCACATCGAAGGGCAGGTGGTCCTGCCGTGACACCGCCGCGCGCGCCGCCTCGAATGCCTCGGTGGGAGGCAGGTGTGACAGGTCCACCCGCGTGAGCACGGAGGCGAGCGTCGGATTCACGCGGACCAGCACGGCTTCGCGTTCCTGGAAGAAGACGGTGCGCAGCGTGTGGTTTCGCTCCAGCGCGGCGGCGAGCGCGGCCTCCAGGTGGGAAGGCTCCAGCGGGCCGTCCAGCACCATGGCGAGGCTGAGCACATAGGGAGGTGCGTCCGGCAACTGCAGCGCGTACCACAGGCGCTCCTGCACGGGCGCCGCCGGCAGCGGGCCTGTCGGAGTGACGGTCGGCGTTGTCGGCGACTCCTGGATGCGCGGAGCCCCGGCGATGGCGCGCGCGAGCCCGGCCACGGTGGGCTGGGTGAACAGCGTGCTCAATGGCAACTGCACGCCCAGCTCCTGCCGGATGCGAGTCACCACGCGGGTCGCGCTCAGCGAGTGACCGCCGAGGGCGAAGAAGTCGGAGTCACGCCACACCTGCTCGACGCCCAGGACCTGTTGGAAGAGCCGCGCCAGGTGCTCTTCCGTGGCGCCCTGGGGCAGCTCTCCCTCGGCCTCCTCGGACAGAGGCAGGGGCCGCTGGGCCAGCGCCTTGCGGTCCACCTTCCCGTTGGCACTGAGGGGGAGCGCGGTCAGCGGCATGATTCGCGCGGGCACCATGTAGGGCGGCAGCCGTTGGCTCAGGGCCTCGCGCAGCAGCGCGGGCGACTCGGCGCCGGTGAGCACCACCCAGGCCACCAGTTCCTTGTCTCCGGGACGGCGCTCCCACGCGGTGACGGCGCAGGCACGCACGGACGGCAGCGAGGCCAGCGCGGCCTCCACTTCCCCCAGCTCGATGCGCATGCCGCGCACCTTCACCTGGAAGTCGGCGCGGGCGAGGAACTCCAGGCGTCCGTCGGACAGGCGGCGTCCCAGGTCTCCGGTGCGATACAGGCGCGCGCCCGGCACGTCCGAGAAGGGATGCGGCACGAAGCGCTCCGCGGTCAACTCGGGGCGGTGCCGGTAGCCACGGCCCACGCCGACGCCACCGATGTAGAGCTCACCCACGACACCCGGAGGCACGGGGTTCATGGAGTCGTCCAGCACATGGACCTCCATTCCCCGCTTGGGCAGGCCGATGGGCGTGCTCGTTCCGAGCGGCGTCGTCACCAGGTGCTGGAGCGTCGCGGTGTCGGAGCACTCGGCGGGGCCGTAGGCGTTGACCAGCGGGATGTTCGGGTAGCGCTCGAACCAGGCGCGGCATACGGAAGGCGGCAGGGCCTCGCCGATGGTAACCATGCACCGCAGTCGTGGAAGCGCGGGCGCGCTGGCGGCGGTGTCCTCCAGCAGCGCATGCAGCACCGAGGGGACCAGCTCCACCACGGTGGCTCCAGACGACGCAATCTCCGAGGCGAGTCGCTGCGGCTCCCGCGCGGAATCATCGGAGATGAGGTGCGTGGTGGCGCCGAGCGTCAACGCACCGAGCATCTGCCACACGGAGATGTCGAAGCTCAGGGACGCCGTCTGGGCGATGACATCGCCTTCGTGGATGCCCAGCCCCTCGACCATGCCGAGGATGTGATTGCGCAGGCCCCGATGGTGGACCATCACGCCCTTGGGCACACCCGTGGAGCCCGACGTGAAGAGCACGTACGCGAGCGCCTCCGGTGAAGCCCGCCGCGTGAGCGGCTCCGCGCTCTGCGTCTCCAGCCCGTCGAGCGTCAACACCCGTGGACGCAGGGACTCGGGGACCAGGGAGAGTGCCTCGGTGAGTCCGCTGTCCAGCGTCCCCGAGGCGAGGAGGAACGGCGGCTGGCTCTCCGCGAGGAGCTGGGCCACGCGCGCGGGAGGCAGTCGTGCATCGAGCTGGAGATGCGCGCCGCCCGCGGTGTGGACGGCGAGGATGGCGCGAACGAGGGCCTCATCCCGAGGCCCGATGACGGCGACCAGCGTCTCCCGTGCCACGCCCTGGGCCGCGAGCCGCCGTGCGGCCTTGTGAGTCCAGGCCGCGAGTTCGCCGTAGGTCCACTGTCCGCCATCGAAGGACAGGGCGATGCGCTCCGGGACGCGCAGGGCCTGGGCCGCGAAGTCCTCGTGCACGCACGTCTCGGGAGGAGCCGTGGGCGCCGGGCGACCGCCGCGCAGGGCCGAGACTCGCTCGTCGTCTGTCAGCAGGGGCAGGTGCGAGATTTCGGCGCTCGGAGCCTGGAGCGCGCCTTCGAGGAGCTGGAGGTAATGGGTGAGCATCCGCTCCGCGGTGGCGGGCTCGAACAAGTCAGTGCTGTACGTGAAGGCGAACTCGAAGCCGTCGGCGACCTCCGTGGCATGGAGCGTCAGGTCGAGCTGACTGGTGTGGTTGTCGACGTGCAGCTCCCGAGCAGTCATTCCCTGGAAGGCGCTGGCGAGCGGCTCCGTCACCGCCCGCCCCATGTCGAACATCACCTGCACCAGTGGAAGGTGGCCCGTACCGCGCTCCACGTGGAGCGCCTGGACGACCCGCTCGAACGGCGCGGCCTGATGCGAGAAGGCCTCCAGCGACGTGGTGCGGACCTGCGCCAGGAGGGTCGAGAAGGTCAGGCCCGAGGTGAAGTGGCTGCGCAGGACGACGGTGTTGAGGAACAGGCCGACGACGTCCTCGGTGGCCGGGTGGACGCGTCCCGCGGTGGGACTGCCCACGACCAGCTCCTCCTGTCCGGAGTAGCGGTGCAGCAGGGTGGCGAAGACGGCATACAGCGCCATGAAGGGCGTCACCTGTTGCTCACGGCACAGGGTGCCCAAAGCCCGAGTCAGCGCGGGAGACAGGCGCTGGATGCGACTGACGGCTCCGGCATCTCCGACGACGGAGCGGCGTGGCTTGTCGAGCGGCAGGGCGAGCAGCGACGGGGCTCCCGCGAGCTGGCGCTTCCAGTAGTCGAGGTGCGCCTCTTCATGGGCGCGAACCGAGGGCAGCCGCTGCCACGTCGCGACATCCGCCTGGGTGAGCGCGACGGGAGGAAGGACAGGGACCTGCTGCTGGCGGAGCGCGGAGTAGGCCACGGCCAGCTCGCGCAGGAGGATGTCGAGGGACAGGCCGTCGACGAGGACGTGGTGCAGCACGAGCAGCAGGACATGGTGCTCGGCGCCCAGTCGGAACAGGCGGAAGCGGTACAGCGGCCCCTCGGACAGGGAGAAGGCGCGGCTGGACTCTTCCTGGAATCGGGGCCAGTCGCGAAGCGACGCACCGTCCAGTGACGAGGGCGCGTCTTCGACCTGGAGCACCTGGGCCGGTACGGGCCCCAGCCGAAGCGTGGGCCGGTCACCATCAGGAGCGAAGTGCGCGCGAAGAGAGCTGTGTCGCTCCAGCATCAGTCGCAGCGCGGACTCCAGGGCGCCTGTGTCCAGCGGGCCGCGAAGCTCGACAGCCTCGGGGATGAGATACGCGCGCAGGCCAGGGAGCAGCTCATGGAGGAACCAGAGGCGCTCCTGCGCGAACGTCGGCAGCAGCGGAGCGTCGGGAGACCTGGGAGCTGGAGCCGGGAGCCGCGGGACGCGAGCGAGCGCGTGGGATTCGAGGATCGCCGCGAGGGCTGCGATGGAGGGAGAGGAGAAGAAGGAAGCGAGGGGAAGGTCGACGCCGAAGGACTGACGGATGCGGGAGACGAGGCGGGTGGCGGAGAGGGAGTGGCCGCCGAGGGAGAAGAAGTCGGAGTCGCGAGAGACGGAGTCGAGGCCGAGGACCTGGGAGAAGAGAAGGGAGAGGAGCTCTTCGGTGGGGCCACGAGGAGGAGAGAAGGAGTCGGAGAGGGGGAGGGAGTCTGGGAGGGGAAGGGAGGCGAGGGC
>NZ_JABXEM010000346.1:0-9903 GCF_013372595.1 Myxococcus sp. AM011 | reverse complement strand
GACCTGGGGGGCGGGAGGGACTTCTCCTTCGCCTTGGCCGCCTGCCAGTGGCGCTCCATGTGCTCCAGGGAGGCGCCGCCGAAGGGGACCCCCTCGGCGCGCAGGGCGGCCTCGATGTGCTGGAAGCGGGTGGTGAAGCGGTGGCTGGCCATGCGCAGGGCATCCTCGGCGGGCGTCTTCACGAAGCGCGCGAGGTTGGCCAGGGAGAAGAGGACGTCGCCCAGCTCGTGTTCAATGGCGTCGCGGTCTCCGGAGGCGATGGCCTCGTCCATCTCCACCAGCTCCTCGGCCAGCTTGCCGCGCACGCCAGCGAGGTCGGGCCAGTCGAAGCCGATGCGGCTGGCCTTCTCCGTCAGTCGCTCGGCGCGCAGGAGGGCGGGCGCGGCGGTGGGAACCCCGGCCAGGACGGAGCCCTCGTCGCCCGTCTTGAGCTTGCGCTCATCGGCCTTGAGCTTGGCCCAGTTGGCCAGGACCTGCTCGGAGCCGTTCACACCCTTCAGCTCACCGAAGACGTGGGGGTGTCGGCGGGTGAGCTTGTCGCTGATGGCCTTGCTGACGTCGGCCATGGTGAATTCGCCCAGCTCGGCGGCGAGCTGCGCGTGGAAGACAATCTGGAAGAGCAGGTCACCCAGCTCCTCGCACAGGGAGTGCCAGGGCCCGCCCGAGCCGACGCGGTCCATCTCGTCCAGGACCTCGAACGCCTCCTCGACGAGGTAGGGGCGCAGCGAGCGGATATCCTGCTCCCTGTCCCAGGGGCAGCCATCCTTGGCGCGCAGCCGCCGCATGATGTCCACCAGACGCTCCAGCTCCGTCCCGGGGGTACCTGCTTCGCTCACGGTCGCCTCCTCGCGGGGGCAAGGCCCGCGACGTGCGTCCCTGTAACACGCGGCCCGTGGGTCGCATCCGGAAAGGCGGCGACAGGACGGGGCAGGTGGCGTTCCGTTTCGTGGTTCGGCCGGGCTCGCCTATCATCCGAGCCCTGGATGATCCGCCTCCCGCTTTCCTCCCTGATCCTCTGGGGCCTGTTGCTCCTGACTCCGGCGTTGGCATCCGCTCAGCTCGAGGCGCCCACGCGGCTCCAGGAGGTGGACCCCGGTCCACTGGAGCCCGACCTGCAGGACGAGTCCCTCGACGCGGCGGACCCGGTTTATGACGGCCCCGCCGACGACGGTGAAGTCGAGGCCGAGCAGGACGACGTTCCCCGCAGGGCGCCGCGCGGAGGGAAGGAGAAGGCCTCGGCCCTCCCGGCTCCCTCGAAGCCCTCCGTGACGCCGCCCCCCGTCGATCCCGCGCCCGTCGTCATCGTGCCCAGGCCGGTGCTCAGCCCCATCCTGACGCCTCGCGTGTCGGACGAAGAGGTGCTGGCGGTGTGGGACCGGTGGCGGCAGGCGCGAGCGACGAACGACACGGCCACGGCGGAGAAGGCGCAGCAGGAGCTGGTGACGCTGAAGCGCGAGTTGCTCGCGGCGGACCTGGAGCCCATCAGCGTCGGTTTCATGCGCGAGGCGGAGGTGCGCGGGCGGGCGGGCGACCTCGGCGGCGCCATCCGGTTGGCGGAGCTGGCGGTGGAGCTGTCTCCCCGGCTGCCGCTCGCGCGCTTCGGGCTGGCGGAGCACTACGCGATGGCATCCCCGGCGGAGCCTGGCCGCTACATGGGAGCGCTGCGCGCGGCCTTCGTGTCCATGGCCTTGGACCCGCGCTACCGGGGTCCGGCGCTGGCGGACCTTGGCGCGCTGTTGTTGCTGGCGTGGTCCGCCACGGCCGTGGCGCTGGTGGGTCTGCTGTTCCTGCGGAGGGTGCGCTACGCGCTGCATGACTTCCACCACCTGCTGCCGCGTGCGGTGGCCCGGTGGCAGTCCGTGCTCCTGGGGGTATTGCTGCTCGGCCTGCCGCTGACGCTGGGGATGGGCCTGGTCCCCCGGCTGCTCGTATTGCTGGCGGTGGTGGTGCCCTACCTGACCCGGCAGGAGCGGGTGGTGTCCACGGTGCTGCTGGCGGGGCTGGGTCTGGCGCCGCTGGCCGCGGGACAGCTCACCCGGCTGACGGCCTTCGCTGGAACGCCCGCCGAGGACGTCTATCTGTTGGAGCGCGGCGGCCTCTCCGCCGAGGGCGCCATGGCGCGCGTCAAGGCACGGCACGAGGCCCGCGCGGCCACCTTCCCGGAGCTGGCGGCGCTGGGCCAGTACGAGTCACGCCGGGGTCTTCTGGAGGACGCGCGGTCGCACTTCAAGGCGGCCTCGGCGGTGCGCAGCGGGGATGCGCGGCTGTTGACCCGCTTCGGCAACACGCTGGTGGGGTTGGGGGACGAGGACGGCGCGGCGCAGCTCTACGTGCAGGCGTCCCAGGCGGATCCGAAGATGGCGGCGCCCCACTACAACATCGCGCAGATCTACCGCCGGCGGGCCAAGACGCTGCCGGACGCGGAGGTCGGCAAGGCGATGGAGCGCGTGACGACCGCCACCGCGTCGGCGCAGGCGCTGGATGGAGAGCTGCTCCGGCGAGAGCCCCCTCCGGATGAACGCCTGCTGCTCAACCTCCTGATGCTGGCGCCGGCGATGCCGGAGTCGGAGTGGCTGTCGCTCGCGGACGGAGCGGAGGCGGGGCGCCGGGTGGAGGCGCAACTGGAGCGCTGGTTGTTGCCGGGGGTGGAGCCGGGGCCGGTGGCCTGGGCGCTGCCGGCCGTGGTGGCGGTGCTGCTGGTCGGCTGGGGCCTGCTGACGCAGCGCCTGAAGGCCGCGAAGGTGTGCGAGCGCTGCGGCCGTCCGGTGTGCGTGCGGTGTGACCCCGAGCTGGGCGTTGGCAGTCAGCAGTGCGGCCAGTGTGTGAATGTCTTCTCCCGCCGGGGGCTGGTGCCGCAGCAGTTGCGGCAGCGCAAGGCGGACCAGGTGCAGCGTCATCAAGCGTGGGCGGGCCGGGTGACGTACGCGGCGGGCGTGCTGCTGTCGGGCGCCGGGCATGTGTTCTCGGGACGGGCGGTGCGCGGCGCGCTGTATGCGTTCCTCTTCCTCTTCGCGCTGGCCGCGACGCTCCTGCACCACGGACTGGTGCGAGCGCCCCATGGAGACGCGCCGCTGTACCTCAAGCTGGTGCCGATGGTGTTGCTGCTGGTGAGCGTCTACGTGCTGTCCCTGCGCGGCCTGCACCGGTTGCGGCAAGGGGAGGAGTGAGACCATGTCCCTGAAAGGCACGCTCAAGGACTTCGGCATCGGCGACATCCTTCAGCTCATCGGTCAGCAGCAGAAGACGGGCTCGCTCCAACTGGACAACAAGGACCAGGAGGTCCGCATCGGCTTCCGGGACGGCCACATCATCAAGGTCGAGAGCATCACCCGGAAGCGCAAGGACCTCATCGGCGCCATGCTGGTGCGCGCCGAGCTGATTACGGAGACGCAGCTGGAGGCGGCGCTGGAGACGCAGCGGCGCACCCTCAAGCGGCTGGGCGACGTGCTCGTCTCCAGCCAGGCCCTCACCGCTGAGCGCTTCCAGTCGATGATGCAGTTGCAGGCCACGGAGACGCTCTCCCGCCTCTTCACCTGGAAGGCGGGCACCTACGAGTTCAGCCAGGAGCCCGTCGAGCCCGACGCCGAGGCCATCCGCCCCCTGCGCGCCGAGACGGTGCTCATGGAGGGCTTCCGGATGGTGGACGAGTGGCCCGTCATCCGGAAGTCCATCCACCGCGATGACCTCTCGTTCGAGCGCCTCAAGGCGCTGCCTCCGCCGCGCGAAGGCGAAGAGGGTGGCGAGCTGGGCGTCATCGCCACCACCGAACGGCGCGTGTACGACGAAATCGCGCCCGGCCGTGATTTGCGCAAGCTGGTGGACGTCTGCTGCCTGGGCGAGTTCGAGACCTGCAAGGCCCTGCACAACCTGGTTCGGGGCGAGTACGTGCGCATCATCCACCCGGAGGGGGCTCGGGCTCCCGCGCCGGGGGACGAGCGCCTGCTCTCCCGCATGGGGGGCGTGGTGGGTCGCGTGGTCGCCACCATGGGTGTGCTGGCGGTGCTGGCCGTGGTGGTGTCCCGGGTGGCGCTGGCGGATCCAGAGAGCACGCGCGCGGCCACCGGGTTCGCCGATGCCGCGGCCCAGCGTCATGTTTCCGATGCCCAACGCGTCCGCATCGAGTCCGCGCTGGAAGTGTTCCGCCTGGAACGCGGTGAGCTGCCGGAGCGACTGGATGCTTTGGTGCAAGCTGGATTGTTGAGCGCGGAGGAACTCAGATACCCCTGGCGGGAGGAGTACTACTACCGGCGGCTGGCCGCTCGGCGGTTCGTCCTCCTGCCACCCTTGCGCTAGTCGTCACCCAAAGTCGTCTTTCGAAGGCAGGGGGGCGGCGTTACGTTGCAGACAGCGGTACCGACCGAGGAACGACACGCATTGCGAAATCCCGCCACGTTGGAAGCGACCGCAGCCGTTTCGACGACCTCCGCCAAGGTGGATGTCCGGGACAATGAGACGGCCATGGCGCTGTGCGGCAACCAGAACGAAAACCTCAAGCTGATGGAGCGACGCCTCGGTGTCCGGGTGGGACAGCGGGGGACGGAGTTCCATCTGTCCGGCCCTTCCGACGCGGTGGCCTTCGCCGTGCGCCTCCTGGAGAACCTGGAGGGGATGATTCGCGCGGGCCGCCCCCTGTACCGCGAGGACGTGGAGCAGGGCATCAAGGTGCTCGGACGGGGCGCGGAGTCGCTCCAGGAGGTCATGCTCGGCCCGGTGCTCAAGAGCTCCGGCAACCGGCAGATTGCTCCAAAGAGCATCGCCCAGAAGCGCTACGTGGACGCCATCCGCGCCCACGACATCGTCTTCGGAGTGGGCCCCGCCGGCACGGGCAAGACGTACCTGGCCATGGCCATGGCGGTGGCGTTCCTCCAGGAGCGCAAGGTCAAGCGCATCATCCTCGCGCGTCCGGCCGTCGAGGCGGGTGAGAAGCTGGGCTTCCTGCCTGGCGACATGCAGGAGAAGGTGAATCCCTACCTGCGTCCGCTCTACGACGCGCTGCACGACATGATGGCCGCCGAGCGCGCGGCGACCCTCGTGGAGGAGGGCGTGGTGGAAGTGGCCCCGCTGGCCTTCATGCGTGGCCGCACGCTCAACGACGCCTTCGTCATCCTCGACGAGGCGCAGAACACCACCGTGGAGCAGATGAAGATGTTCCTGACGCGCCTGGGCTACAACAGCAAGGCCGTCATCACCGGCGACGTGACGCAGGTGGACCTTCCCACGGGGAAGATGTCCGGCCTGAATCACGCCCGGACGGTGCTCAAGAACATCGAGGGCATCCACTTCGCGGAGTTCTCCGACGTGGACGTCGTCCGCCACCCGTTGGTGCAGGAGGTCATCCGCGCCTACGACAAGGCGGAGCTGGCGCAGAGCGAGGCGAAGCTGGCTCGCGAGGCAGCCCGCGCCGCCGCGGCTCAAGCGACTCCCGACGCCGTTGTCGGCTGAGTCCAAAGCCCTGGCCTACCTATGCCCACCCGCCCGTACCCTGGCGGGCGGGCATTCGTATTTCCGCCCCCGTGAATTTTCCGGGGCGCTGCGGCCTTGATGGAGCCACGGCCCCTATCTAGGGTGAGGACCTCCATGGACGAACCGGAACCGCAGTCCCCCGCGCCCAGTCCCTTGGACGCGCTCGCAGCACGCCTCGGGTTGGGAAAAGGCGTCTGGGGGCGGCGTGCGGTCCAGGTGTTCCTCCTGTTGACAGTCTCGGTGGGCGCCGGCTTCGTCATCTCCCCCGGCCTCTACAGCCAGCAGATCCCCGCGCTCTCGGAGGAGAACCTCGGCAAGCCCTTCCGGGCCAGCTCTCCGGCGGGCTTCAAGGCCGCGCGGGACTACGAGGTCGTCCACCGGGCCATGACGACCCAGCGGCGCCAGGACGCCCGGGCCGCCGTCAGGCCCGTCTATGACTTGAACCCCGCCGTGGTGGGACATCTGCGCACCGTGGTCCGCGCCTCGTTCGCGACGATGCGGGAGCGGTTGGCGGAGCTGACGGACGCCCAGCCGGACGCCGAGCCCGAGGAGGGCAAGAAGCCGCGCCGCCACCCCGCGCCCACGCCGGAGCAGGTGGAGCGCGAGCGCCGGGCTCGTGAGTCGATGCAGGCGGAACTCCAGGAGCTGCTCTTCGGCCAGCGTGACGCGGGGCTGGAGGCGGAGGACTTCCAGGCGCTCTACGGGAAGGGCTTCTCGGAAGAGGTGGAGGCGGCCACGCTGGTGCTCCTGGAGCGGGCCTACCGCTCCGAACAGGGACCGGTGCACGTGGCGGGCTCCCGGGAGGAGCTGGCACGCGAGGCGCCCCAGGGGCTCACCGTCCGGGACGTGGTGAACAAGGGCGAGGACACGCTGCCCAACGGCGCGCCGCAGGTGGTGGACATCCGCGAGGCGCACCAGGAACTGGACCGCTTCGCCTCGATTCCAGGCAACCTCCTGCCGGACGCGCCCGGTGTGCAGCGCCGCGCGGTGCTGCGGCTGGCCAAGCGGCTGGTGCGGCCCAACCTGACCATCAACATCGCGGAGACGGACGCGCGACGTCATCAGGCCGCGCAGGCGGTGAAGGACGCGGTCATCTCCATCAAGAAGGGGCAGCGCGTCATCGGTGATGGCGAGCTGGTGAACGAGGGGCACCTCGTCGTCCTGCGCGGGATGCGCGCGGAGACGGACCGGTTGGACCTGGTGCAGGTGCAGCTCGGTGGCACGGGGCTGGTGGCGCTCCTGGTGGTCGCCTCGTACTTCTTCTGCCTCAGCGCGTTCCGGCGCTTCCGGCCCACGCGCAAGGACGGGTTGCTCCTGGGCATCCTGCTGGTGGGGACGCTGGCCCTGTTGCAGCTCTGGGTGTCCATCGCGGACGCCATCCAGGACCGGTACACGGCGCTGCCCATCGAAGCGCTCTACTACGTGTTCCCGGTGGCGGCCGGAGCGATGCTGGTGCGCTTCATCCTCACGCAGGAGCTGGCGCTCTTCTTCGCCATGGTGTTCGCGTGCCTGGCGGGCGTCATGCTGGGCAACTCGCTGGCCTTCGGCATCTACACGCTGGTGGGCTCGCTGGTGGCGGCGGACCGCATCGTCAAGGCGAAGGACCGCGTGGGCATCTTCCGGGCGGGCCTGGTGACGGGCGCGGCCAACACGGTGGCGGTGCTCTTCCTGTTCCTCGTCGAGGGCAAGGGGCTGTCGGCGGACACGGCCATCACCGCGGTGAGCGCGTTCATCGGCTCGTCACTGGCGGTGCCCGTCATGGTGATGGCGCTCACGCCGCTCATCGAGATGACGTTCGGCTACGCGTCCGACATCAAGCTGTTGGAGCTGGCGAACCTCAACCACCCGGCGCTCAAGGAACTCATCGTCCAGGCGCCCGGCACGTACCACCACTCCATCATCATCGGCACGCTGGTGGAGAACGCGGCGGAGACCATCAGCGCCAATCCGCTGCTGGCGCGCTCGTGCGCGTACTACCACGACATCGGCAAGGGTCGGAATCCGCTCTACTTCGGGGAGAACCAGAAGGGGGAGAACCGGCATGACGCGCTCGCGCCCGCGATGAGCGCCGTCATCATCAAGCGCCACGTGACGGAGGGGCTGGAGATGGCGCGGCAGTACCGCCTCCCCAAGCTGGTGGCGGATGCGATTCCGCAGCACCACGGCACGCGCACGGTGGGGTATTTCTACCACAAGGCCCTGAAGGAGCAGGAGGGCAAGGAAGGCGCGCCGCCCATCGACGAGAGCATCTACCGCTATCCGGGACCGAAGCCTCAGTTCCGCGAGGCGGCGCTGGTGATGATCGCCGACGCGGTGGAAGCGTCGACGCGGTCCATGACGGACCCCACCACGACGAAGCTGCAGGCGCAGGTGCAGAAGATCATCAACCTCATCTTCTCCGAGGGGCAGCTCGACGAGTGCGACCTGACGCTGAAGGACCTGAATCTCATCTCGCAGTCCTTCCTGCACACGCTGGAGGGCATCTACCACACGCGTCCCGTCTATCCGGCCGGCGCGGTGGGAGGTGGCAAGGCGCCTCCGTTGGTGGTGGCGGGAGGCAAGGCCGTGGAGGCGAAGGAAAAGCCGCGCTCGGCGGGGGCGTTGTGAGTGGGACGCGAGGGGTGGTGACGGCGTGAGACTGCGCAAGGGCAAGGTCATCCCCCGGGATGACGGCAAGCGCATCGAGGAGTTCGTGGGCGCGGCGACGACGGGGACGGATGCGGCGTCCGTGGCGCGGATGCTCGCGCCGCCGGGTTGGTCCGAGCCGGCTCAGCGTCCCGAGTTCGATGAGATGGTCATCGTCCTCAAGGGGGAGCTGACGCTGGTGGTGGAAGGCCGCCGCGAGCGCATCTCCGAGGGCGAGGTGGGCCTGGTGCCGCGCGGCAAGCGCGTCGTGTACCGCAACGACGGCAAGGGCGCGTGCGACTACTGGTCCATCTGCGCGCCGGCCTTCCGTCCGGAGCGCGCGCACATGGAGGCGCCGGCACCCCGGGAGAAGGAGAACGTGGTGACGGTGCAGCTCGCGCACGGGCAGGGCAAGGAGTTCGGCCGG
Source organism: Myxococcus sp. AM011 (assembly GCF_013372595.1). Lineage (NCBI taxonomy): Bacteria > Pseudomonadati > Myxococcota > Myxococcia > Myxococcales > Myxococcaceae > Myxococcus > Myxococcus sp. AM011. The sequence continues at coordinate 1,388 of NZ_JABXEM010000346.1, read as the reverse complement.
CTCCTGACGACGTGGGCCCGGGACTACCTCAAGCGCCTGTCACTCACCCACTGCGAGCTGTCGCTGTCGCTGGTGGATGACCGCGCCATCCGGCGTCTCAACCGCACCTGGCGGGACAAGGACAAGGCAACGGACGTGCTGAGCTTCCCCGCGGGTGAGCAGCCCCGGGGCACGCCGGGCCCTCGCCCCCTGGGCGACGTGGTCATCTCCCTGGACACGGCGAAGCGGCAGGCGAAGGAGTACGGCCGCACGCTGGAGTCGGAGATGGCGCGCTACCTGGCCCACGGACTACTCCACCTGCTGGGGCATGACCACGAGCGTCCGCGCGACGCGAAGCGGATGGCGGCGCTGGAGGAGGAACTCTTGGGCGAGCGCGGCATGGTGGCGGACTCGCTCCAGGTGGACGCGAAGGCCCGCCGGGCCCGCAGCCTGATGTAGGGGCCTCGCACGGCCCCCTGGCCGACAATCCGGCATCCTGTCGATTGAGTCGGGCGGGGTGCATGATAGGTAGGCCGCCTCCCGCGTGTTGGACAAAGCCATGCCCCGCTTGTCGCTCATCGCCCTCTGCCTGCTTGGCTTGTTGCTCGCGGCCCCCGCGCGCGCGGCCTCGGACTTCGTGCCTCCCTGGGGAACGGGCGAGAGCCAGGGAGAAGACCTCGTCATCTCGCTGGCCACCTTCAGCCCCGGCGACGACGTGCCCTCCTGGTGGGGACATGGCTCGCTGGTGGTGGAGGACCGCCGGTTCGGACTGGCGCGCGTCTACAACTACGGGATGTTCTCCTTCGACGAGGCGATGCTGGCCCGCTTCGCGATGGGACGCCTGGAGTTCTGGGTGGGGCAGGCCCGCGTCGACAGCACCTACCGCTTCTACAAGGCGGAGGACCGCGACGTCCGCATCCAGGAGCTGAACCTCACCCCGGAGCAGCGCCAGCAAGTGGCGAAGCGGCTGGCCGACAACGTCCTGCCGGAGAACCGCGAGTACCTGTATCACCACTACAACGACAACTGTGTCACGCGTCTGCGGGACATGATTGACGGGGCCACGGGTGGGCAGCTCCGCGAGGCGGACCGGGCTCCCGGGCGGATGACGCTGCGCGAGCACACGCGGCGCTACACGTCGGTGAACGCGCCGATGAGCGTGCTGCTCGACTTCATGATGAACGACGAGATTGACCACCCCATCACCCGCTGGGAGGAGGCCTTCCTCCCGGACGAGTTGGAGACGCAGGTGGCCACGCTCGAGCTCAAGGACGCGCAAGGGCAGACGCGACCGCTGGTGGCGAAGAGCTGGAACTACTACGCGTCGCCCGGCCGCGCGCGTCCTCCCGCCGAGCCGCCCCCCTGGGGCCCCTGGATTCTCGCGCTGGGCCTGACGCTGGGCGGTGGGG
>NZ_JABXEM010000345.1:0-9948 GCF_013372595.1 Myxococcus sp. AM011 | reverse complement strand
CAGCCTCGGCCCCCTGCCCTTCCCCGAACTCGACAGTTCATCTCGACACTCGAACCAGACAGTACGACACCGACCCACCCCGGCATCTCGACACCACCCCCGCAGAAACTCGACACTGATGACTTGACACCAAAAGTGTCGAGTCGTACTGTCTGAATCGTGAACACGCGGAAGACACAGAGTGAGTGGAAGCTGGCGGAGCTGGCCGAGGAGGCGGGCGTCTCGCCACGCACGGTGCGCTACTACGTCCAGCGGGGCCTGCTCCCCGCGCCGCCCTTCCGGGGTCCGGACACCGTGTATGGCGAGGAGCACGTCGTCCGTCTCAAGGCCATCCGGGTCCTCCAGGCCCGGTTCCTGCCCTTGGATGCCATCCAGGCGGAGCTCCTGCGCCTGTCGCTCGACGAGCTGCGCAAGCTCGCCGAGTCGGACGTCACCCCGACTCCGCCCACGTACGGGCCGACGAGTCCCAGCGATTCACAAATCGTGGCACCGCCGGCCACCGGCCCGCGTCCCACGACGACGACTCGCTACCAGCGCTGGGAGCTCATCCCCGGACTGGAGCTGCACGTAGCCGATTCAGCGGATGCCAAGGTCAAAGCCCTCGCCGAGCGCGTGAGGGCCCTCATCGAAGAGTTCCAGGACAAGGAGAAGCCATGACGAAAGAGCATGCAGGGCTGTTCACTCGCGAGGGCGCGCAGGTCCCCCTCCAGGGCGTCGAAGTCACTGGTGAGCTGCTCGGCGGACATGCGCGCGTGCGCGTTCGCCAGCGCTACCTCAACGACTCGCAGCGCCCCATCGAGGCCGTCTACACCTTCCCCCTGCCGTCCGATGGCACCCTGTCCGCCTTCTCCATGACGTGCGCGGGCCGCCGCGTCGAGGGCATCGTCAAGGAGCGCGAGGAGGCCTTCCGCGCCTATGACGACGCCGTCACCGCGGGCCATGGCGCCGCCCTGCTCGATGAGGAGCGCTCCAACGTCTTCACCGCCCAGGTGGGCAACCTCCTCCCCAACGAGGAGACAATCATCGAGGTGGAGTTCCTCCAGGCCGTCACCGCCGAGGAGGGCAGCGTCCGGTGGATGCTCCCCACGCTCGTCGCCCCGCGCTACATCCCCGGCAACGCCGCCGGTGACCGCACCGGCCACGGCAGCGCCGAGCCCACGTCGCGCGTCCCCGACGCGGACCGCATCTCTCCTCCCATCGGACAGGTGCACTACGGCCTGCGCATGGACCTGCTCGTGGACCTGGGCCGCGAGGTCATCGTCGAGAGCCCCTCGCACGCCATCACCGTCACCCGCGAGAGCGGCACCCGCGCCCGGGTGAGCTTCTCTCGCGGCGAGGTGTCCCTGGACCGCGACCTGGTCCTCTCCCTGCGCAGCTCCGATTCGAGCGCCGTCTTCACCCCGCTCGCCACGCACCGCAAGGGCGACAAGCCCGGCACGTTCGCCCTCACCGTGGTGCCCGACCTGCTGGGCATAGCCTCCGCGCCCCCCAAGCAGGAGGTCATCTTCCTGGTGGACGTCTCCGGCTCCATGGACGGCGAGAGCCTGCCCCAGGCCCAGGCCGCGCTCCGGCTGTGTCTGCGCCACCTGCGTGAAGGCGACCGCTTCAACGTCATCGCCTTCGAGAGTTCCTTCCGCTCCTTCCAGCCCCTGCCCGTTCCCTTCACCCAGCGCATGCTGGAAGAGGCGGACCGTTGGGTGGCCGCGCTCCGCGCCGATGGCGGCACCGAGCTGCTCGGGCCCATGCAGGCCGCGGCTCGCACCGCGCCGGATGGCGTGCTCGTACTGCTGACGGACGGACAAGTGGGCAACGAGGAGGAGATCCTCCGCGCCGTGCTCGCCGAGCGGAAGTCCGCGCGCGTGTACTCGTTCGGCATCGGCACCAACGTCAGCGACGCGCTGCTGCGTGACATGGCGAAGCAGACCGGCGGCGACGTGGAGTTCATCCACCCGGGCGAGCGCATCGACGACAAGGTCGTCGCCCAGTTCTCCCGCGCGCTCGCGCCTCGCGTCACTGACATCCAGGTCACCTTCGAGGGCATCGAAGGCACGGAGCTGGCTCCCGCCGAGCTGCCGACGATGGTGGACGGTGTTCCCTGGACGCTGCTGGGTCGCTACCCGACACCGGGCACGGGCAAGGTGACGCTGCGGGGCCGCTCCGGCCGTGAGCCCTTCGCGCTCACGGTGAACGTGAACTTCCTCGCCGAGTCGGACCGTCCCGCGGTGGAGAAGTTGTGGGCCGCCGAGCGCATCAAGAGCTGGGAGGCCGCGGGCCTCACCGGCCGCCGCGCCGAGTCGATGAAGAAGCGCATCGTCGACCTCGCCGTCGAGCACCAGATTGTCACGCGCTATACGTCCTTCGTCGTGGTGGAGGAGCGCACCGGTGACAGGCGCGCCTCGGGGCAGCCGGAGACGCGCGTCGTCCCGGTGAATGCTCCCGCGGGCTGGGCCATGTTCGGCACGCAGAAGAACGAAGAGGCCGAGGCCGCTCCCGTCGTCCAGCGCCCCGGTGCTCGTCGCCGTGGCGGGCCGCAGCAGCCGGTCATGCCGGCTCCCGGAGCGCCGATGCGAATCCCGGCTCCGGCGCCCATGGCCGCCGCGCCCTCCATGGCTTCCGCGGGTGGGCCCCCGCCGCCCCCCGCGCCGCTCGAGGACTCCGCTCCGAGCTTCGAGAGCCGGAGGATGGTCAGCAAATCGTCCCAGGCCCCCGACCTGGCGAAGAAGAAGGGCGGCGGCCTGCTGGGCGCCATCTTCGGCGGAGCCTCTCGGAAGGAGAAGGACTCCCTGGCGGCTCCCGAGTTCTACGACGACGACGCCCCCGGGGACGGCATGGCCCTCGAGCAGGAGGAGAGCACCCTGGAGCGCTCCCGTGACGTCGCTTCCCACGGAGCGGGCGCGGAGGCGCTGCTGGGACGACAGCTCGCCAACGGGCTGTGGGCGGGGACCGGCTCCGGGCCGGAGCCCGTGCAGCAGGCTCGAGCCACCGCGCTCGCGCTGCTGGAGCTGCTGCGCGAGGGCATCACCAGCAGCCACGCGCTGCACGGCGCCCAGGTGAAGAAGGCGGTGGAGGCCCTGCTGACACTCGCCTCGCAGCTCACCGGCAGCCCCGACGTCGCGGAGCTGGCCCTGGGCGTGGCCTGGCTCGTCGCGGCGGGCCCGCGCACCCGCGGTCGCATCGAGCAGGCAGCCAAGCCCCTCGCCGGACTCAACGGCCGACTGGGCAACGACGCCGAGCTGCGTCAGCACGTCGATACGCTCGCCGCTCGCTGACGCGTCGCGCCTGAGACACGACACCCGAAGTCCCCGACGACCTCGGCCTCTCCCTCGTGGACGGGCCGGGGTCGTCGCATAGAGTGGGTGGTGCCCATGACGCTCGCCACCCTCTTGCTCGTCGCGCTCTCCACCACCCAAGTCGTGGATGAAGCGCGGACCGGACCTGATTCCCCAACGCGGCTCTCCTCCGAAACCCTGACGGCTCCGCCGCTGATGACCTCACCCGAGGCGTGCCCTCCCGAAGCGGAGGCTCGCTACAACGAGGGCTTCGACGCGCTCATCCGGGGCAATGACAGCGAGGCCGCTGAAGCCTTCGCGGAGGTCCTCTCCGTCTGCCCGCAGCACGCCTACGCCTCCGAGCTCGGCCGGCTCACCCGGGCCCGGCTCAAGCCCGGCGCGAAGCTGGCGCAGGCCGCGGTCTACGAGAACACGGAGCGTCGCTCGGGCGGCGCCGTCGCGTCGCTGACGGTGGTGCAGACGCTGCACGGCGCGACGCAGGGAATTCTCTTGTGCGCCATCGCCGAATGCAGGGACCAGAACTACGTGGCCGCGTCCATGCTTGGAGCGGGCGCGGGTGTCACCAGCGCGCTCCTGCTGTCGCAAGGTGGCATCACCTCCGGACAGGCGGCCGTCATCAACTCCGGCACCGTGTGGGGTTTCTGGTTCGGCACCGCGTCGATGCAGGCCTTCGACCTGGAGGGCGATGATGCGCTGGGGGCCGTCGTCGTCGGCGGCGCGGGCTTCACCGGCGTGGGCGTCCTGCTCGCCAACCTCGTGAATCCCACGGCGGGTCAGGTGTCCATGGCCAACTCCGGCGGCCTGTGGGCCGGCGTGGTGACGGCCCTGTTCCTGGCCACGTCGGAGAGCGACGACACGAAGTCCTTCTTCGCCGCCGAGCTGGCCGCGACGTCCGCCGGCATCATCGGCCTCGCCGTGCTGTCGCGCAGCGTGCCCGTGTCCCGGGGCCGCATGCTGCTCATCGACGCGGGCGGCATCGTCGGAGGGCTGCTCGGCGCCAGCACCATGTACACCTTCACGGGAGGCGACAACGGCGCCAACGGCGACGCCATCCTCATCAGCGCGGGCGTGGGCGCCCTGGGCGGGCTGGCCCTCACGGCCTATCTCACGCGCAACTTCGACGCGCCCCGGGTCCCCCAGGTGATGTTGACTCCCACCCTGATGGGCAAGGAAGGCGCGGGCATGGCGCTGGCGGGTCAGTTCTAATCACCCCGTCTCGCAGTGCCCGGAAGGCGTTCATGCCCATCGACTCCACCGCCCTGGCTCCCCTCCAACATCAGCGCGCCTTGCGCGTCCGTCAGGTGAAGGAGTGGGGAGAAATCCTCACGGGCTTCGAGGGACGCAACAAGTACCAGGTGGTGGGGGACGACGGAGAGACGGTCTTCTTCGCGGGCGAGGTGGGCAGCGGATTGGGGCTGCTGCTCCTGCGCAACTTCTTCAAGGCCAGGCGCCCCTTCACGATGGAGCTGAAGTCGCCCTCGGGCGCCGTCGCACTGCGGCTGCGAAGGCCGTGGCGCTTCTGGCTGGCGCGCATGGACGTGGAGGACGGGGATGGGCGTCTCTTGGGGAGCGTGAGGCAGCGCTTCCGCTTCTTCACGCGGGCGTATGACATCGTCGGGCCGGGTGGAGAGGAATTAGGGCACCTGCGCGGCCCGCTCTTCCGTCCGTGGACGTTCGTGATTGAAGAGGGTGGGCGCGAGGTGGGCACCATCGCCAAGCGGTGGAGCGGGTTCGGCAAGGAGATGTTCACGGACGCAGACAACTTTGGCGTCCAGTTCGACGGGGCGCTGAGAGGCTCGCTCCTGCGCACCCTGGCCGTGGCAGCGACGTTCCTCATCGACTTCGTCCACTTCGAGAACCAGCGCGAGCGCAGCAAGGATTAGCTAGCGCGTCGGGAGTTCGCGGAAGGTGAGGCCATCCAGACCGAGACGGAGCACGGCGTCCTTGAAGCGCTCGGTGCCGACGACCATGGTCGAGAAGTTCGCCAATCGGAACAGGTCCAGGTCCGGGGGTAGGGAGGCCGCGTCCAGGATGGGTTCGTCGGGCCGCCCGAAGCCGGCTCGACCACAGGTCGCGCACGGAGGAGGTTCCTCTGGCGGGATGCAGTCGGCATGCAGAATGCCATGCGGGTCCACCTGGAGTTCCATCAACTCCGGTGGGTTCTTCTGTTTGAAGCGCAGAGCCGTCGGGAAGGCCTGAAGCCCGTGCAGTCCTCCGACCTGGAGTTGCTCAACCATCTCTTGGTCAAGCAGCAGCACATCGAGGAGCCACACGAAATCCGGGAGCTTTCCGACCGAAGTACCTACCAATGGACCGAAGCTCGTGCCTGGAGGAAGCGCGGCATGGGGAGGCACCAGGGGGCGTACCAGTTCGCGAAGGCGCGTGAACTCCAGGAGGGGCTCGGGTCTGGCCTTCTCGAACTCGCGATGCTCTGGCAGTTGAGTCAGGTCCACGCCGGGGAAGTGGTGCCCCAGGCCTCCCCAGGTTGCTCCGCACGTGGGGCACTTCAACAAGCCCGGCAACCCCCATCGGTGTGACGCATTCACGTACCCCCGGTACTTCGCAGTAACGGCGTAGTCCTCATCCACCCAGAAGAATCGCGGCATTCGCCATCACGCTCCTGGCTTGGAATAGTACGGTCGGATGGGGCCACCGATGAGTTGGAAACGGTAGATGAGCTCCCCAGCGTGCTTGAAAATCTCTTCAGGTGAGGCGCCGGGATTGCTCCTGATGAAGACCCGCCACGCCTCATTCCACTGCCCTCCGTGTCCTCCCACGTTGTGAATTCTTTGATGGACGTGGCGCGGGATGGGCATGGTGTAGTCATGGATCTTGACGCCCTGACGCTCGAACCAAGCTTGAAGCCTTTGTTCCTGAGGGAAGATGTGGTGCTTCTCCCAACGTCCGGGAGTGAGCTGGTGTGACGGGGGAATGATCCGCGCGGGGGCGCCATTCCAATTGGGGAACGTCATGACGGCGCCACGCGGGAGGTTCTGTGCCCCGCCCCAGTTCCTGCGAGGCCCACTGCCCGGCGCAGCAGCCGCCGCTGGCGGACGGGAGGGCGGGAAGCGCGCCTCCTCGATTGCTCCCGGAGTGTCCTCGCACCGGTAGAAGCCGCAGGCGTCATCCAGACACAGCAGGGTGACGCACCGGTCTTCCCCTGGGTCGTCGCACTCCACCTCGGCCTCGGCCCATGCCTGCTGCATGGGGGGGCTTGCCACCAGTAGAACAGCCCAACCAGGACACGGCGAACAACGACAGCCAGAACGCGTAAGGGACTCGCATAGGCGGAAAAACCTACCACCCTGATCTGTCGTGGCCCTTACCGGAACCGCGCCAGGGACTGCGCGCTCAGCGCCGCTTCAAGCCATACAGCGACATCAGGATGCCCTCGAAGGTCTTCGCGGGCAGCAGCGCCTTCGCAATCAGCGCCGCGCGCTGCGCCAGCTTCCCCACCGAGTACCTCACGTCGGGCGCCTCCACCTCCATCACCTCCATCACCCGCCGCGCCACCTCCTCCGAAGGCACGCCCTCGCGCTCCTCCTTCTCGATGACGGCCAGCACCTTCTCGAAGGACTCGCGGTACGCCGAGCCCTCGCCCGACGCCGCCGCGCGAACCCTGTTGTCCGTCAGCCGCGTGCGCACGTCCCCGGGCTGCACCAGCGTGGCGTGGATGCCATACGCCTCCACCTCCTGGCGCAGGCTCTCCGTCAGCCCCTCCAACGCGAACTTGCTCGCGCTGTAGAAACCCTGGAACGGCAACCCCACCGCTCCACCCAATGAGCTGATGTTGATGATGCGGCCAGCACGCCGCTCACGCATGGACGGCAACACCGCCTGGCAGACGCGCAACACGCCCAACACATTCGTGTCGAGCTGCCGCCACGCCTCCTCCACGGAGGTGTCCTCCACCGCCCCCGCCAACGCGTGGCCCGCGTTGTTCACCACGACGTCGATGCGGCCCTCACGCCCAAGCACCGTCTCCACCGCGCGACGCACGGACGCGTCCTGCGTCACGTCCATCTCCAGCATCCGGTAGCCCACCGACTCCTTCGTCGGCGGACGACGGCTGGTGCCGTAGACGACGTGCTTGCGCACCGTCAGCAGCTCGACGCACGCCTCGCCAATACCCGAGGAGGCTCCCGTGACGAGGACCACCTTGCTGCCCTGGGACGTGTCCATGCACGCCCATGATTCCGCGTCCCTCCCGCGCGCACCACGGGAACTCGCGGGCGCGCGGCGTCAGATTCCCAGGACACTGCTGGAGCCGGGAATTCCGGGCGGAACTTTCCGGCTCAGACGTGCTTTCGCACGGTGGGAGGCACGCGCTCGTGCCCCTCCGCATCCCTCGGGACACCGTCCCAGGGCTGCTCGGGCCGGTAGCGCTGGACTTCACGCACCATGAAGAACGCCGCCGCGGACAACATGCCCAGGTCGTCCAACCAGCCCAACACGGGGATGAAGTCCGGCACCGCGTCCACCGGCGACAGGAAGTAGACCACCGCTACCACTCCGGCCAGCTTGCGCCAGAGCGCCACGCGAGGGTCCCTCACGTACTGAAAAAAGCGGGTGCCCATGCCACGAAGACCTGCGATGTTCATACCCACCTCTACGCACGGGGAGGCCGGGTGATTGCACCCCGGGAGCCACCCCCAGCGTACGCCGCCTGCCTGCTCGGAGGACAGCCAACCTAGTCGGGACTGTCCTCCAGCACGCCCGCCTTCCCCACGATTTCCAGCCGCGCCCTGTCCCCCACGCGCAGCGGCGACTCCGGCGCTCCACGCACCACCAGCTCCATGCCGCCACAGGCCACGGTGTACTCGGCGCTGGGCCCCTGGAACTCGCGAGAGAGGACTTCCGCGCGCAGGGCCCCGCCCACCGCCACTGAATCCGTGTCAGGCACCAGCCGCAGGGACTCCGGACGCAGCGACAGCAGCACCTTGCCCTTCGCCTGCCCCATCACCGGCAGGTTGCCCAACACCGTGCGCGCCCCGCCACCGAAGCCCATGCCAGGCAATAGATTCGTGCCTCCCAGGAAGTACGCCACGAAGGCCGTGCGCGGCGCGGAGTAGACGGACTCGGGCGTGCCCACCTGCTCCACCTTGCCCGCGCGCATGACGGCCAGCCGGTCCGCGAAGGCCATCGCCTCGCCCTGGTCATGCGTCACGAGCACCACCGTGGCTCCCAGCGACTTGAGCACCCGCCGCACTTCGATTCGCGTGGACGCGCGCAGCCCGCTGTCCAGGCTGGAGAAGGGCTCGTCCAACAGCAGCACACGCGGGCCCGGCGCCAGCGCGCGAGACAGCGCCACCCGCTGCTGCTGGCCTCCGGAGAGCGCGTGCGGCATCCGCGAGGCGAACTCGCCCAGGCCGAACATCGTCAGCATGGCGCGCGCCTTGTCCTCCGCCTCACGCCGCGACAGCTTCGACAAGCCGAACGTCACGTTCTCCAGCACGGACAGGTGCGGGAACAGCGCGTAGTCCTGGAACACCATGCCCACGCTGCGCTGCTCCGGAGGCACGAAGGCTCCCTGTCCCGCCAGCACCCGGCCGTCCAGGGTGAGGGTGCCCGCGCCGGGGCGCTCGAAGCCCGCGACCAGGCGCAGCGTCGTCGTCTTGCCGCAGCCAGAGGGGCCGAGCAGGGCCACCACCTCACCGGGCTCCACCGACAATGACAGACCATCCACGGCGGCGGCGCCGCTGGGGGTGTAGCGCAGGGACAGGGCGTCGAGCGTGAGCAGGGACATGGCGAAGGCGCCGCGCACCCTACCGCGTTCCGACGCGACTTCCAGGGCGGCCGAGCGGCCATCGGCTTCTCGACGTCCACCTTCACGTTCTCATCGACGCTGGGGCCGATGCCTCCGGCCGAGCGGCCATCGGCTTCTCGATGTCCGCCTTCACGTCCTCGTCGGCCCTGGAGACGAGGCCGTCCACCAACACTCCCGACGGCAACAGCGCGAGCCGCGACGTGAGGGGCCTCCGCTGTGTGTCGCGAGCCTCGCAAAGCCCGAGCACACAAGGTCATCCCCGGGGTGCGTCGCCTTCCTGAGACACGAGCAGGCCCACCCCCAGCGCGGAGATGGCCATCAGCACCAGGGCGGGCAGCGCGGCCTCCGCGAAGCGCCCCTCGGCCGTGGCACCCCATACACGCGTCGCGAGCGTCTCGAAACCGATGGGCGCCAGGAGCAGCGTGGCCGGCAGTTCCTTCATGGCCGTCAGGAAGACGAGCGCCGCTCCCGCCAGCAACCCAGGACGCAAGAGCGGCGCGGTGACTCGACGGAACACGGTCGAAGGCGATTGCCCCAGCGACGCCGCGGCCTCCGCCAGGTGCGGATTGAGCTGGAGCAGCGCCGAGCGCACCGTTCCCACCGCCTGCGGAAGGAAGCGCACCAGATACGCCAGGACCAGCATGACCAGCGTGCCGTAGAGGAACGGCAGGGCGCGCACGCCCAGGAAGACGAGCGACAGCGCCAGGACGATGGGCGGCAGCGCATAGCCCACGTAGGAGACCCGCTCCATCGCCAGCGTGAGCCGTCCCGGATATCGCACCGCGAGGAAGGCCAGCGGCAGCGCGCCCAGCACCGATGCCACCGCGCCCAGCACCGACGCGAGCACCGAGCCGAGCGCCGGCGCCATCATCGACGCGCTCTCCCCCACCC